>NZ_KB906865.1:0-217008 GCF_000381685.1 Nocardiopsis sp. CNS-639 | reverse complement strand
TGGCTGAGCTATGACACCACCGACCAGACCCAGATGCGCGGCGTCACCGACGTGCACGAGGGAACCCGGGTGGAGCGGCAGCTGTCCAACACCGCGCTCGGGGTCACCAACATCGCCTCCGAGGGTGAGCGCACCAGCTTCGTGCGCGACCCCGACGGGCGGTTGGTGTCCATGGTGGCCTGGGACGGCGATGAGCGGTTCCACTACACCCTCGACCAGCAGAACACCGTGCTGGCTCTGACAGCCGAGGGTTCGCAGGCCCAGTCCCCGGACGTGGTCTACGACTACAGCCCCTATGGCGAGCGCACCTCTGAGAGCCTGGAGGGGACCGCAGCGGCGGCGTTGAGCCCGTTCGGGTTCACCGGCGCCTACCAGTTCCAGGACGGCACGGTGCACCTGAACCACCGCTTCCACAGCACGTTCACGATGGGCTTCACCCAGCCGGACCCCTCCCGGCAGGAACTGAACAACTACAACTACGCGGCCTGCGACCCCATCAATAACACCGACCCCACGGGACTCCAAACTTATGGTGAGTGCATGGTCACGAACGTCGTCGTGGGTTTTTCTACTGCTGGCATTGTTGGAGCGGTGTGGGGCGGCGTCTCAGGTGGTGTGGGCGGTTCCGTTCTTGGTCCCGCAGGAACGTTCGCGGGAGTAGTCGGTGGGGCGTCGGTGGGCACGCTCAGCGGAGTTGCCCAAGGATTTATCGGCGGTGCAATTGCTGGCGTTCTTCTGTGTTGATTAATTGCCCGGATGACTTTCGATGAATGAAGAAGTAGGCATGAATAAGAAAACGATTTCGGTTGCGCTTGTTGGACTGCTGGTTATTTCTTCGTGGGCGCTTCTGATGCACTTGCTCATGGGGAGTGGTTTTGTGATCTACCTCGCGGTTGGAGTTGTGGTCTACTTTTCATTTCTTGGTGTCAAGGGGATTCTAAGGCGACGACATGAGTGAAGATGATTCTTGTTGTCGTTCGCATCTCGACCAGCATGACGGCCTGGCATAGTTTCTGCCTCCACACCCCTTCGGGGAGGTGGAGGCAGAAGTTATTTCGCAAAGGAAGGATGATGTGAAGAAAGGGTGGATGTGGAATATTTATATCGCCTTTGTGGTATTGGCGATATGTGCTCTGTTTTTCGCAATAAACCTCAGGCAGGGTGGAGGCGTCTGGGGTGCTACTTTGGTTACCATTGGGTTATTGGCGGTAATGTCTGTGTCTGGCCTGATATTCTGGGCTGCGCGTGGGGCAATTAGAAAGAATAGAGAATAATGTAATATTCTAATTTTCTGGAACCTGATTTCTCATGTGTGCTGGCGTTGACAGTCGAGGGTTCAGAGACTGATTCCCCGGACGTGGTCTACGACTACAGCCCCTACGGTGAGCGCACCTCTGAGAGCCTGGAGGGGACCGAGGCGGCGGCGTTGAGCCCGTTCGGGTTCACCGGCGCCTACCAGTTCCAGGACGGCACGGTGCACCTGAACCACTGCTTCCACAGCACGTTCATGCTGGGATTCACCCAACCGGGCCCGTCCCGACAGGGGGCGAAAAACTACGCCTACGCGGCCTGCGACCCCATCAATAACACCGACCCGACGGGTTTGATGAGCTGTAGCTTCAGTGTGATTACCCTACTCATCTCTGGCATTGGACTTGTCGGATCTGCCACGGCTACTGGGGTAAGTTTTGGTGCAGCATATTTTTTCCTCGGTGTCAGCGCATATGGAACACTGGTTTCAACCAAGTCGGCAAGTGAAGCATGTGGCTGGGGGTTTTAGTCTTAAATAAAGAGTTGGTTAAACCTTCAATTTAGTGGCCGCCCGAGTCCTTTTTGGGGCTCGGGCTCGGCCAGATGATTGGATACAATGTCTCGCTGGAAGCTTCTCAAGTATTTCGCACTCGGCATGTGCGCATTCGCTCCACTTTTTATTGTTGGATACCTTTCGTCTGGAGTCGCCTTCGGGTTAATTCTCGTTGCATGTGGGGTGCTCTTCGGTTTGCTTTTTTTGGGACTTCGGTTCACGTTTGATAAATTAAAAAAAGAAGAGTGAAAAGTTTGGTGTGGTGGCAGTGATTTATGGTGTGCACTGACAGGATGCCACTGATCAACGCCGTTTTTTGGGCTGTTCATCGGTTATGAAAGTAGCTTTCCGGGGTGCGTTGCCTTGTATCGTCATCAGATTTCCAGTGCCGCCTCGCGAGGGGAGCGTACTAGTGAACTCCTGGAAAAGGACCGAGCCAGGCAGCTGAAGCCGTCCGGGTTCACCGGTGCCTACCAGTTCCAGGACGGCACGGTGCATCTGAACCACCGCTTCCACAGCACGTTCACGCTGGGCTTCACCCAGCCGGACCCCTCCCGGCAGGAGTTGAACAACTACACCTACGCCCAGTGCGACCCGATCAACAACACCGACCCCAGTGGCCTTGCTTCGTGCGGAGTCGCTGAGGCCGTAGACATGTTCTGGATGGCCTTCTCTGTTCCTGGCCTTTTTGGCTCTATGGGTGTCACCACAGGTCTCTCCGCAGTCGGCCTCGGCGGAAGTCTCGCTGTCTGGACTGCGCGCGCCAACCGGGCGTGCAGTTGGAGTAACCCGGGTGCCCTTACAGAGGGCGCGTCAGCTGGGGCATCCTACCTCGGTGTCTAACCAGGCTTAACAGCCAGCTATCGGGTGGCACCAACATCTGGTGCCGCCCGATAGCCATCCCAGCTTTCTCCTAGTCGGCCTCCTGGCTTCTAAAGGAAGCTACAAACATTGCAATAAAAGGAATGAGTAAAAATGCCGCCCAGATAAATCTTGAAGCATCAGGTGGCCAGAATATGAAAAAAGTCGAACAGGCGCCAAGGATGCCTATGGTTGAAAATATGAGCAAGCCGGGGCGCTTGACTGCCCGCTTCTTCGGGGGGTGATATTCTTCCATGCCAATGATGATTCCCAGGCAGTGGCAACCTAAACCAGCCAGGGGACTGGTGAGGTTTCACATAGCTGCAATTTACTGACGAGCCCCCTTTGGAATACCATGAATTTTCATGATGAATTTTTCTTCATTGAGCTCGTTCGGGTTCACCGGCGCCTACCAGTTCCAGGACGGCACGGTGCGCCTGAACCGCCGCTTCCACAGCACGTTCACGATGGGCTTCACCCAGCCGGACCCCTCCCGGCCGGAACTGGGTAACTGCGCTCGGGCTTGCTGTGGCGGATCGACAACCAAGGAAGGGAGCAGGGCGCATGGAGGGAAGGTTTCCGAAGGACCCGACCAAGAAGGAGCTTCGCACTCTCATCGGGTTCAGGCTTGTTAGCATAGCCTTTTTCCTCGGTATAGCGGTATGGCGCGTGTGGGAGGGCGATTACCTGTGGTCCGCTCTGACCGTGGTCCTCGCCGCCATTCTCTTCGCGGTCTATGTGGCCCCTCGCATGCTGCAACTGCGCCGCAAGAAGAAGGAGTGACCTCCGGGAAAAGGGGGCGCGGGCACGACGGTGCCCGTACCCCCTTCTGTACGTCACCAAGCGCCGCGCAGGCTCCGGGGCGGCTCGGCGTCGAAGGCGGCCCAGACGTGGGTGCCGAGCCCGTAGCGGCGCGGAAAGGCGAAGCCAGCCCACGTGCGGGAGAGCTGGCGCACCAGCAGGAGTCCGCGCTGGCCCTCCGCCGCCTCCCACTCCTCGTCGGTGCGCTCGTTGGGAATGCGGGGCAGGGTGGGGCCGCCCGCGTCGCTGACGGTCAGGCGCAGCGTGCGTTCGTCGGGCATGGACAGGGTGCGGGTGACCCCCTCCTCCGAAGGGGCGTACTTGCAGGAGTTGGCGACGAGTTCGCTGGCCACGAGTTGGACGGTCGCGACCAGGTCGGGGTCGAACCCGGCCAGGTCGCGGGCGAGTTCGGAGCGGACCCGGGAGAGTTCGGACAGGTCGCAGGCGTAGTCGAGGTGTCCCCAGAAGGCGAACGGGCCGGGGACCGGTGCCGGGTCGTGCACGGGCGTGCGGGTCATACCGTCACCCCGTCCGCGTATCGGGCCCGGGCGGGTGCGGCGGCGAGGAGATCGCCGACGGGAACGGGCGCGGGGGCCGGGATCGGTGCCGGGGCCCGGGTCAGAGTCGGGGTCGGAACCGGAGGCGGGGCCTGGGCCGGGACGTGAACGGAGCCGTGCGACCACGCGCGCAGTCGAATGACGGCCTCGGCCTGGACGCGGGAGAGGTCGCGCTCACGCTCTTGTTCGCGGGCGGTGTAGTAGGGCCTGACCAGGGCGATGTCGTCGGCCGGGAAGATCTCCGGGGCGGGGGCCAGGCGGGGAGGGGGCACCGGGCGCGGAGCGGGGCGCGGGGCCCCGCGCTGTGGAGTCGGGGGCCTGCTGGACCGCGCGGAAGCGGGCGCGGGGACCGGGGCGTAGCGGCGGACCCGGGTGGAACGGTGACGGCGGACGGCGGCCGAGTGGCGTCCGCGCGCGGGGATGAAGAGGGATGTCACCAGAGCCAGGGCACGGGTGAGAAGGGCAGCGCTAAACTGGCGCATGCTGGCAGTTCCTGTTCTTAAAGGGTGAATGTTGCTGGCCGTGACCCCGGGCGGTATTCGACCGTCGCGGGGTCTTTCGTGTTCAGTTGTGTGTTCGGAGAAAGGTTAGGGGGTTGGTGGAGGGGTGGAGAACGCTACGGGGGAGTAGGGTTCGGAAAATGTGCGCGGGGGGTGTGTATGTGCTGGTCAGGGGCTTGGTTTGAGTGTGAAAAATCTGGCTGGCCAGCTTTCTCTATTGTCCGGAATGGTTGGTTTTGAGGGTCTTTTCCTGGGGCCTTTTGGGTAAGGAAAAGCCCCCGGCCGAAGCGGGCGCGGGGGCTGGAGGCGGTTAGAGGCGGTTACAGGCCGGAACGCAGGCCGCTGAGCAGCGCCACCCACTGGTCCCCGGGGACGGTGAGGTGTCCGGCCTCGCGGTGGACGGTGTCGCGGACGTCAGCGCCGGAGGCGTGTTCGCGGACCTCGACGCACTGGCTTCCGGTCTCGCTGTGGCTGCTCTTGTGCCACTCGTTGCTCATGATGCTTCCAATTCGCTCAACAGCTGCCGAGACTCTCTGGCGGGCAGCGCGGACGCCAGACACTTTCTTACCAGCGCCTCTGCTCGCGGATGCCCCTCGGCTTCCAGGATGACGTTTCCCGCGATGTAGTCACTCGATACGGCTATCGACCCGTCCACCAGACGGAACAAGTAGCTCGGCGACGTCACCCCCAGCATGGACACTCCGGGAGGGAGTAGGTGAACTTCAGCGCTGCCCTCGCCCATCAACCCGAGAAGGTGTGTCGCTTGCTCCTGCCGTACTTCCTTCGGTACGCAAGCCACTGCGCTGTGAGGGAACACAGCAGTTACCACCGGGTTGTGGTGATGCTCTCGCAGCGTTTTGAGTCGACTACATCGACTGTTAGACCAATGGTCGATATCAGTGTCCGAGGCCAGGGGCTGCCCGTCTTTGAACACTAGGCGGGCGTACGAGGGGGACTGGAGCAGACCCGGGACCAGCACTGGTGACAGGCAGTCGATGGCCACGGCCTGCTCCTGCAACCGGGCCACGTTCAGCTGCCACACCGGCAGCTCCGTCCCCGAGGTCTGCTTGCGCCACGCCTTGAGGAGCCTGCCGTCCGCCTTGAGCATCCGGTCCAGGGCCTCGGCGGTCTCCACCCTGGGCGTGAACTTCCCCGACTCCCACCGGGACACGGACGCGGGTGACGTGCCCATGTCGAAGGCCAGCTGTTTCTGTGTTCTCCCGGAGAAATCGCGAAACGTTGTGAGCAGGGAGGAGAAGTGATCTTGCGTCACCCTGCACAACTTACAGAGCCGTTGCGCTCCCTGTCATCCGTTCTCCCAAAAACGACAGACGCTGGAGATATCCCGGGCCCTGTGACGAGGGTGGATACAGGTCACGAACCCGCAGGTAATTGCGGCCTGTTCGTGGCTATGTTCCGGAGGATGGTGATTTCAGTTGGGATCAGTGACAAGCATGCAATCGCGTCGCGGCGGTTCGGGTTCGGGTTTCCAGGACGGCGGCGGCACCGGGCGTTTCCCCCTGCCCCGCAGGGGAGTGGAACCCCGCGACAGGGCACCCCTGGTGCTGGACCAGCGCTGGAGCAGCCTCGGCACCGCGCTCATCATCGCGGGGCGTCCCGACCAGGCCGCCCTGGTGCGCCACAGGGTCTCCGCCCTCTCCGCCCTGCCGCCGCTGGCGAGGGAAGCGGCCCAGGAACTGGCCGGCGAGGTGTTCAACAACGCGATCACGCACACGCGCAGCGGCCTGTCCGGGGGCGAGGTCATCGTGAGCGTGCACCGGCTTCCGGGCCGCGTGCAGGTCAAGATCACCGACCAGGGGCCGGTCGGCGAGGACGCCGTCACCACCACACCGTGCGTGCGGCCCGCCGACCCGCTGCGTGTGGGCGGGCTGGGGATGCGCCTGGTCGCCGCGCAGGCCAGCCGGTGGGGCACGCTCCACGAGGGCGGCCGGACCACCGTCTGGTTCGAGATCGACCGGCCTGACCGCAACCGGGGTCTTCCGGGTTGTCCGTGACACGGACACGACATCTCCGGTCCCGCGTTCGGTGGTGGCCAGCCCCTCGGGGTGGGCAGAGCGTGGACCGGTGGTGCGCCCGAGGCGGCTGGGCCCGCGCTGTTCCTGATGTCCCCGGCCGCGCGCGCCCTCACCGGCACGACGCTGCACGTGGACGGCGGGTACCACGCGATGGGCGCGCCGCTGTAACCCGGGGAGCCGACCGGGAGGGGGGAAGGGCGTCCGCGCTGGTCACCGCGCCGGGGGGACATTTGCGGACGTTCTTTCTTTCCGCTGAGAAGGCCGCCCCGCGCGTGCTACGGATGGACGCGTTCGCTGCCGGTCCCTCCTCCTTCTTCGCTGGGAATCCCCATGATGACAATGCTGACCGTCCTCGCCGTCCTGGCCGCCATGGTCGGCGGCGCGGTCCTCGCCGTAGGCAGGTTCCGCGTCGACGACGAATCCTCGGGGGGCGCCGTCAGCGTGGTCGTCGCCCCCTGCGTGCTCGCCCTCTACCTCGCGGCGGCGGCGATGGGGGTGGTGATCGGCTGGGAGAACTTCACCGGCGCCGGGGACGGGCTGACCGAGGAGACGGGCGCGGCCGACGCCCTGTACTGGAGCACCACCACCCTCCCCGCCGAGGAGGCGGAGACGGTGCGCCAGCAGTTGCGCGCCTACATGACCGCGGTCGCGGAGAAGGACTGGCCGATGATGCGCGCCGAGGGCGAACTGAGCGAGGAGGGCGACGAGGCCCTGGCCGACCTGGCCGCGTCGGTGCGGGCGCTGTCGGTGTCCGACACCGGCGACGGCCTGGACCGCCTGACCGCCCGCCAGGAACTCGCGGAGCTCAGCGACGCGCGCATCGAGCGCGCCGACGCGGCCGGGGACGGCATCCCGTCCGTCCTCAACGGCATCGCGGCCCTGTCGGCCGTCGCGGTGGCGGTGCTGCCCTTCGCCATGATCCGACGGGGCTCGACCGTGGCCTACTTCTGGGCGTCGGCCAACCTGGTGTTCGTGTTCGCCACGATCCTGCTGCTGTTCTACCTGGGCAACCCCTACAACGGGGCCCTGGCGCACGACGCGGGGGCGATCCAGGACGCGCTGGCCGGGTTCGAGCGGATCGACGCCTCACTCAGCCCCCAGTAGGGGCAAGCGGGCCGACGGGCCCCGGACGCGTCCTCGGGGGCCGCGTGCGGGGCCCGTCTGTCGGTGGTACGCGGCGGGGTCCGCGCCTCCTGCTCGGTGGCACGCCGCCCGCCGTCTCCGGGCACTGGCGGACGGCCGTGTCGGGCCGTGTCGGGTCAGGCGCGGATGCGGTCGCGCCGGGGCGCTCACCCGCGCACGGTCGCTCCGAGGTCTGTCCGCTGTCTTCGGGCGCTGGCGGACGGCCGTCCCGGGCCGGGGCGGGGCAGATGCGGGTGCGGGCCGTGCCGGGGCGCTCACCCGGGATCGGTCACCCCGGGGGCGGCGCCCGTCACGGCGCCGCCCCCGGAGCCGGTCAGCCCGAGGAGCGCGTGGCGGCGCGGCCCGCGCCCGCGGCGACCACGGCGACGACGACCATGAGCACCACCATGGTGCGCATGGGGGTGAAGGCGCCCGCGGCCTGCGGCGCGGAGTGCGGGGAGAGGTCGGCCAGCACCTGCTCCCGGACGGCCCGCTCCACCGGGGGCGGGGCCGACGGGGACTCGGACGGCTCTTCGGGCTGGGCCGCGCGCTCCTGGGCGGGCTCGGCCGGGGCGGCGGCCTCCGCCCCGGGCGGCGCCGCTCCGGGCTCCTCCTCGGCCGGGGGAGCGGGCTCACCGGGGGCGGGCGGTGCGGGTTCACCGGGTTCACCGGGCGCGGGCGGTTCGGGTTCGGGGTAGCCGGGCTCCTCAGGAGCGGGGGGCTCCGGCTGCTCGGGGCCCGGCGAGCACGGCGGCGCCTCGCCCGCGCGCACCACGACCCGCACGCCGTTCGCGCACACCAGGACGTAGGACCCGGGGTTGACGTCCACCAGTGCGCCCGAGGTCTCCACACGGACCCCGCCGGGGCCCACCTCCACGCGGGAGTTCCCGTCGTCCACGCTGACGCCGCCGCCGTCCGCGTTCACCTGCGGGACGGTGTCCACCGCGCCGACCAGGGAGGCCGTGTCCAGCGGTCGAGCGGGCGGGCCGTCCGGGGCGAGCGAGGGCGAGGCCCCGCAGGCGAGCAGGAGCGCGCCCGACGCCAGCAGCGCGGGCAGAGCACGGCGTGAGGGGGGCATGGGACTCCTCGTGTCGCTGTCGGCACTACGGGTGATCGTACGTGGTCAGTCCGGACCCTACACCCGAGAACGCGCCCCCAGTGGCCCGCCCGACACAGACGCCCCTGCTACCAGCGCCACCGCCGGAGCCGACACCGGAGTCGGCAGCAGGTTCACGGCCACGCGGGTCAGGGGGAGTGCAGGCGCAGCACGGCGTGCTCGGCCCAGTCCGGCGGCCTGGTCAGCCGCGAGACGAGCACCATCGTCCCGAAGGCCAGCGGGATGGTCCACGCCGCGGGCTGTGCCAGCAGCACCGCCAGCCACCCGACCGGGGGCGGCAGCAGGATCGACCATCCCACCGCGCCGGTCGCGGTCACCGCCCCCACGATCAGCCCGGACGCGGCCCCGGCCAGCGTCAGCCGCCGCCACCAGATGCCCAGCACCAGCAGCGGGCAGAACGTCGAGGCCGCCACCGTGAACGCCCACACCACCAGCACGTTGATGTCGATCAGCTGCGCGGGCAGCGCCAGCAGCACCGCCACGCACGCGCCCACGGCCACCGCCAGCCGCAGCCGCGGCACGCTGCCCTGGAACAGGTCGTGCGACAGCCCGCCCGCCAGGGCCAGCAGCAGTCCGGAGGAGGTGGACAGGAACGCGCCGAACGCCCCCGCCGCCACCAGCGCCGTCAGCACCGTCCCCACCGAGCCCGGCACCGCCTGGGCGGGCAGCACCACCGCGACCGTGTCGGTGCCCTGGAGCAGCACCAGGTGCGGGGTGAGCACCCGCCCGAGCAGCCCGTACACCGTCGGGAACAGGTAGAACAGCCCCAGCAGGGCGATCACGCCCACCGCCACCCGGCGCGCCGTCCGAGCCGTGGGGCTGGTGTGGAAGCGCATGATGACGTGCGGCAGCCCCATGCAGCCCAGCGTGATCGCCAGCAGCGTGGACCACGTCTCGAACAGCGGGTACCCGCCCACGTCCAGCAGCGGCGAACTCCACCGCTCGCTGCCCAGCTCCGGCAGCCCCGCCGGGTGCGGGATGGGCGCGCCCTCGGGGAACACGTACTCGGCGCCCGCCTCCACGGTGTGCTCCCCGGCCGCGAACTCCACCCGTTCGCCCCCGGAGGCGGTCACCGTCACCGGCTCGTCCAGGCTGAACCGGGTCCCCACGGTGAACTCCACCGGGGTCGTCTCGGGGAAGTGCGTGCCCCACTCGGGGTTGAGCGCCTCCGCCCGGGTCCGGGGACCGGCGTGCACCACCAGGTAGACCGCCGGGATGGCGATGAAGGCCAGCTTGACCACGTAGTGGAAGGCCTGGACGTAGGTCGCCGACCGCATCCCCCCGGCCGCGATCGAGGCGCTCACCACCAACCCGGCGAGCAGCACCCCCACCCAGTACGGCGTGCCGCTGACCAGGGCCAGCACGACACCGGCGCCCTTGAACTGGGGCACCAGGTACAGCAGCATGATCACCAGCACCACGCAGCCGCACAGCTTGCGCAGGCGCGGCGCGCCCAGGCGGTACTCGGCGAAGTCGGGCACGGTGAACGCCCCCGACCGGCGCATCGGCCCGGCCACCAGCGCCACCACCGCCACGTAGCCCGCGGCGAACCCCACCGCGTACCACATGGTGCCCAGGCCGTTCTTGAGCAGCAGCCCCGCCAGCCCCAGCACCGAGGCGGCCGACAGGTACTCGCCGGCGATCGCCATCGCGTTCCAGTTGGGGGAGATCCGCCGCGAGGCCACGAGGAAGTCGGAGGTCGAGCGGGCCGCCCGCACCCCGTAGACGCCGATGACCAGACTGGTGAGCAGGACCAGCCCGATGGCCAGGACCGCGATCACCACGTGCGCCCCGTGTCCTCACCGCTCGCGGATCCCGGTCCCCTCGCGCCTCCGGGTTTCCGTCGGGGCTCCCCGCTGCCGGACCCCGCGTGCTCCGGCGCCCCGGCGCTCTCGGCCCGGTCCTCGATCCGCTCGGCCGAGCGCACGTGCCACAGCGCCATCCCGAACAGCATTGGGTAGACCGCCACCGTCAGCAGCAGCCACGACAGCGGGACCCCGCCCAGGCGGACCTCCCCCAGGGAGGGGAAGAGCGCGAACGCGCCGCTCATCCCGAACAGCAGCACCGACAGCACCGCCACGGTGCGCACGGCGGTCCGCCGCTGGGCCCGGAAGAGCGCCCGGGCCGCCTCGGTGTCCACCGGCTCCGGGATCGGCAGCAGGTGCTGCGCGGGCCGGTTGCCCCGGGCCAGCGCGATCCGGGTCTGCGGGCTGGTCAGCTTCTCGCGGCGCGGGCTCACGGCGCCTGCTCCCCCTCACCGTCCCGCGACCGGGGGGCGGGGCCGCCCTGGGCGTTGGCGGACCGGCCGAGCTGGTCGCGCCGGGCCGCCTCCAGCAGTTGGGCGCGCAGGTGGCGGCCGTGGCGGCGGCTCACCGGCACGTCCCCGGCCGGGGTGCCCGCCACCAGGCCGGACGAGGAGGTCACCCGCAGGTCGCGCACCCACGGGATGGCGATGAGGAACCCCCGGTGGACCCGGACGAACCCGGCCGAGGCCCACACCTCCTCCAGGTAGGACAGCGACAGGCGGATGAGGTGGCCCCCGTCGGCGGTGTGCAGGCGCACGTAGTCTCCCTGGGCCTCCACGAACTGCACGTCGTCGCGCTTGACGAACACCGTGCGCCTGCCGGTGTCGATCTGCACCACGTGCAGGTCCTCGGCGGGCGGGGCCCCGCCCCCGGGCCTGCGCAGCTGGGCGATGCGGCCCACCGCCTCGGCCAGCCGCTCGGGCCGGATCGGCTTGAGCAGGTAGTCCACGGCGCCGATGCCGAAGGCCTCCACCGCGTGGGCCTCGGAGGCGGTCACGAACACGATGGACGGGGGCTCGGACAGCACGCTCAGCACCCGGGCCACGTCCATGCCGTCCAGACCGGGCATGAGGATGTCCAGGAACGCGGCGTCGATGGTGGTCGTCCCCAGCAGCCGCACCGCCGTGGCGCCGTTGTCGGCCACCAGGACCTCCGCCACCTCGGGCATGTCGCCGAGCAGGGAGGCCATCTCCTGGCGGGTGGAGGCCTCGTCCTCGACCACCAGCACCCGCAGTTCGGGCTTCAAGGCGCCACCACCCCCCTGGCGAACCTGGGCACGCGCACGGTCACCTTCGTCCCCTCCCCCAGCGCGGTCTCGATCACCAGACCGTACTCGGGTCCGTAGACGGCGCGCAGCCGCTGGTCCACGTTGGCCAGGCCGACGCTGCGCGACTCCGGGCCGGTGCCCGCCAGCAGGGAGCGGGCCAGGTCGGGGTGCATGCCGACCCCGTCGTCCTCGATCTCGATGACGCACAGCGGGCCCTCGCCGAAACCGGAGACGCTGATGTGGCCGCGGCCCTCCTTGCGCTCCAGCCCGTGCCGGATGGCGTTCTCCACGATCGGCTGCACGACCAGGAACGGGATGGCCACCGGCAGCACCTCGGGGGCCATTCGCACGGTGATGTCCAGACGGTCGTGGAAGCGGGCCCGCTGGAGTTCGAGGTAGGTCTGGGTGGCCTCCAGCTCCTCCGAGAGGGTCGCGTAGTCGCCCTTCTCCGAGAAGCCGTAGCGCAGGTAGTCGGCGAAGTCCGACAGCAGGTGGCGGGCCCGGTCGGGGTCGGTGCGCACCAGGGCGGCGATCACGGCCAGGGCGTTGTGCACGAAGTGGGGGGAGATCTGCGCCCGCAGGGTGCGCAGGTCGGCGGCGGCGATCCGGGCGCGGGCCCGGCGCAGCGCCGCGTGGTCCAGGCAGTCCGAGACCAGCGCGGCGGCGGCCTCCACGTCGGCCTCCACGGGGTGGCCCGAGGCCACCAGGGCGCCGGACAGCTCGTCGGCCACGGTCAGGGGGACCGCGCACACCGACGTGCCGTCGGGCAGGCGCATCCGGGCGTTGCTCCCGTACTCGAAGACCTGGGAGAGCAGCCCCTCGACCTCGGAGGGCGCGGGGTTGGTTCCGTGCGCGGCGACCGGACCGTCCAGGTCGGCCAGGACGACGCCGTCCACGGCCAGGAGCTGGCGCAGCCGCCTGGCGGCCGAGGGGACCCTCCGGCCGTGCAGCCCGTCCCGGAGGTCGACGCCGAGGGCGTGGACCTGGCGCATCAGCTCGACGCTCGCCCGCTGCTCCGAGGACGCTGGGCGACGTCGGGAGGGGGACACCCGCGACAGCCACCGGTATGACACGGAACGACCCTATCCCAGCGCACTGTGTCGGTGCTCACGTGGTCGGGGTCACCTTTCGAATCGTGACGCAAATGCGCGCTCGCGCCGAGGACAGGATCCGGGCCCGCCACCGGGAGCGGTGGCGGGCCCGGGGGAGCGCTCGGGGCGGCGGCCGTGCCGGGAGAAGGGTGGGCTCCCGGTCGGAGCGGGCCGCCGACGGCCCCCGAGCAGGTGGTTCGGGAGTCCTCCGGGCCCACGCGCGGAGCGCGGGCCCGGAGGAGGCACCACCCCTAGTGGTCGGCCGCCTTCTCCGCGCCCGCGCCGGTCAGGGCGCGGACCTGGAGCTGGGCGAACTTGTCGAAGTCGCGCTCCTTGGACGACAGGGTTCCCACGATCGCGCACAGCAGGCTGATCGGCACCGACACCAGGGCCGGGTTGGGCAGCGGGAACCAGGCGAAGTCCGCGGTCGGGATGAGCGCGGTCTCGCTGCCGGAGACCACGGGCGAGAAGAACACCAGGCCCACGGCGCTGATCAGGCCGCCGTAGATGCCCGCGAGGGCGCCGCGGGTGTTGAACCTCTTCCAGAACAGGCTGAGCAGCAGGGTCGGCAGGTTCGCCGAGGCCGCCATCGCGAACGCCAGCGAGACCAGGAAGGCCACGTTGAGGTTCTGCGCGAACACCGCCAGCAGGATCGAGACCACGCCGACGCCGAGGGCGGACAGGCGGGCGACCCGGACCTCCTCGGCGCCCGTGGCCCTGCCCTTGCGCAGGACCGAGTTGTAGAAGTCGTGCGCGATGGAGGACGAGGAGGCGATGACCAGGCCCGCCACCGTGGACAGGATGGCCGCGAAGGCCGCCGAGGCGATGATCGCCAGCAGGACCGCGCCCGCCATCTCGCCGCCGATGCGCTCGCCGACCACCTGGGCCAGCTGCGGGGCCGCGGTGTTGCCCGCGGCGTCCTGCGCCGTGATGGCCTCGTGGCCGACGATGGCCGCCGCGCCGAAGCCGAGCACCAGGGTCATCAGGTAGAAGGTGCCGATGAGGCCGATGCCCCAGTTGACCGACTTGCGGGCGCTCTGGGAGTCGGGGACGGTGTAGAAGCGGATGAGGATGTGCGGCAGACCGGCCGTGCCCAGCACCAGGGCCAGGCCCAGGCTGATCAGGTCCAGCTTGTTCCACAGGGTCTGGAGGGGGTCGCCCGCGACCTCCACGCCGTAGCGCAGGCCGGGCTCCAGGAAGCCCTCCTGGCCGCTGGCCGCGGCGGCGTCGCTCATCAGGGCGCCGAGGTTGAACCCGTACAGGGACAGGGTCAGCACGGTGAGCAGGGCGGCGCCCAGCATGAGGATGAGGGCCTTGATGATCTGCACCCAGGTGGTGCCCTTCATGCCGCCGAAGGTCACGTAGATGGTCATCAGCAGGCCGATGACCACGATGCCGACGATCTTGGCGGTGGCGGCGTCCATGCCCATGAAGGTCTGTCCGGGCTGGATGCCCAGTAGCAGGGCGATGAGCGCGCCCGCGCCGACCATCTGCGCCAGCAGGTAGAAGATCGACACCACGATCGTGGAGACCGACGCGGCGGTGCGCACCGGGCGCTGCCGCATCCGGTAGGACAGCACGTCACCCATGGTGTAGCGGCCGGAGTTGCGCAGCAGCTCCGCGACCAGCAGGAGGGCGACGAGCCAGGCGACGAGGAACCCGATGGAGTAGAGGAAGCCGTCGTAGCCGAACAGCGCGATCATGCCCGCGATGCCCAGGAAGGACGCGGCGGACATGTAGTCGCTGCCGATCGCCAGGCCGTTCTGGAGCGGGGAGAAGCCGCGCCCGCCCGAATGGAAGTCGGTGGCGGAGCGCGTGCTGCGGCCGGCCCAGACGGTGATGCCGAGCGTGGCCGCGATCATGAGGACGAAGAGGACGATGGTGATGATGCGGCTGCTGTCGCTGACCGTCTCGACAGCTTCCTGGGCGAGGTTCATCGGCCGCCCTCCTTGTTCGCCGCGGTGTAGTGGAGCTCGTCGCGCAGCTCGACCGCCTGGGCGTCGAGCCTGCGGCGCGCGTAGTTCGTGTACAGGACGGCGATCCCGAAGGTCGACACGAACTGGAGGACACCGAAGGCCAGGGCCACGTTGACGCTGCCGAAGAGCACGACGCCCATGAGGTCGCGGCCGAACGCGGACATGAGCACGTAGAGCAGGTACCACGCCATGAAGGCGAGGCTCATCGGGAAGACGAACCTGTACAGCCGCCGCTTGAGCTCCACGAAGCGCGGGTCGCCGTGCATGGTGACGTAGGCCTCGGTCGGGATCGCGTCGCCGCCTCCGTCGCCGTCGGGCGGCGGGGCCGGGTCCTTCGTCGGCCGGTCTGTTGACATGCTCTACCTCCGGGGGGATTGCCGTGCGTCCGGCGGCGACGGCGCCGCTCTGGTGTGATCTGCGTTACGGGGAACTGTAAGGAGCGGCACTACCGCGAAGGAGGGGGCTCGTGCGCACGCGCGCCGAACGCGGGGGAGGAGCGTCGAACGGTCGCCCAGCGCGCGGTGAGCGGTCGTCTGACGCGCCGAACGGCCGCCGAACGGCTCCGGTCCAGACCACGGGCCCCGAGCGCACACGCCCGCGGAGCCCGTTTCGCAGGGACTCCGGCACCCGGGGAAGGGCCCGGGGGCGTCCGGCCTCCGCCCCGCCGGGGGCCGTCCCGGCGGTGGGACACGCCTCCACCGGACCCGGAACGCCCGTCCGGCTCGGGGCGTTGTAGCTTGTGCACCATCACCGCCGTCGCGGGCATCCGCGTCGGCGCGTTCCGCGATACCCCGGACGAGGTGCGCCGTACCCGGTGACGACAAGACGGCGCGTTGGAAGACGCACGTCACACGTCACGGAGGTAGGCATCATGGCCTGGATCGTTCTGGTGGTCTCGGGGTTCCTGGAGACCGCGTGGGCCCTCTCGCTCAGCGCCTCGAAGGGCTTCACCCGACTGTGGCCGTCGGTGACCTTCGGGGTCACCCTGTTCCTGAGCATGGCCGGTCTGGCCTACGCCCTGCGCACCATCCCCGTCGGGACCGGCTACGCGGTGTGGGTGGCCATCGGTGCCGTCGGCACCGCGCTGGTGGGCATGTTCTTCCTCGGTGAGGGCTTCACCTGGGCCAAGCTGCTGTGCCTCGTGCTCATCGTCGCGGGCGTGGTGGGGCTCAAGCTCCTGCACTAGGACCCGTCGGGCGCGTCCGCCTCTTATGAGGGGGACGCGCCCTTCCGCTGTTTCGGACGGGGAAAGGCGAGCGGCGAACGGTGCCGGTGCGCCCTCCCCCCTGCCCTTTTCCCTGTTTCCCCGTGTTCCGCCGCCGAGTCCTTCCGTCATGCGGCCGAAAGAGGGGGCGAACGCGTTATTCCCCCGGGCGCGAGCCGTTCGCCGCCGGGGCCCCTGCGCGGGCGGTAAGGCTGATCTCGACCAGCAGTTCGGGGAAGGCCAGACGGGAGACGCCGATCAGGGTGCTCGCGACCTGGGGGTCGGGGCGGCCGTAGGCCTCCTTGCGCACCGGCCCGGCCACGGCGAAGGCCGCGTCCACGTCCAGCACGTAGACGGTCTCCTCCACGACGTCGTCCATCGAGGCGCCGAAGCGCCCCAGCAGCCCGGCCGCGTTGGCGTAGGCCCGGCGCATCTGCTCGCCCGTGTTGGCGAAGTCCGTGACGCGTCCGTCCGCGTCGACCGGAGCGGGAGCGACCAGCCGCTCCCCGTCGTGCGCCACCTGGCCGGACAGGTGGACGGTGTCACCGCGCCTGACCGCCTGGACGTAGCCGTAGCCCTCCTCCCACGAGACGCCGTGCTTCTCCACCTGGATCTCGCTGTTCATGGCACTCCCATATCGAAGACGGAATTTCCGGGGGGTGCTCGACAATCTAGGATTCGGGTCCGACCCGGACCAGCCGCTCGTGTGCCGAAAACAGCAAGGATCGTGCCATTCCGGAAAACGGCACCCTCGGCGGCGGAGAGTAGGATCAGCGGGCAGAGGCCACCCGGCACGGAAAGGCGAGGGAGAGCGTTGCGACCCCCACAGGCCCAGAAGGTCGTGGCGATACTCGCGGTCCCGCGGGGCTTCGCGCTGGACTACCGCATCCCCGCCCACGTCCTGGGCGGCCACCCCGGATACCGGGTCACCGTCTGCGGTGACGACCGCTACGGGACCGCAGGGGAGACGGACGACGGGTCGCCCGGCCCCGGACCGGTCGCGGAGATCAGGCCCACCCACCCGCTGTCCGCGGTGGAGTCCGCCGACGTCGTCGTGGTCCCCGGATACGGCGACCCGCACGTGCCACTGCCCCGGGCCCACCTGGACGCGCTGCGCCGCGCCGCCCGGGGCGGCGCCCGGATGGTCGCCATCTGCTCCGGGACCTTCGCGCTCGCCTCCAGCGGGGTCCTCGACGGGCGCACGGCCACGACGCACTGGCGCCACGCCGACCTGCTGCGGGCCCTGCACCCGGGGGTGGACGTCGTCGAGGACCGGTTGTTCGTCGAGGACGGACCGTTCCTGACCTCGGCGGGGGCGGCGGCCGGGATCAACGCCTGCATCCATGTCCTTCGGACCGACTTCGGCGACGCCGCCGCCGACGAGGCGGCCGCAGACTCCGTGGCCTCCCTGGCGGCGGCCGCGGCCGGACCCGGGTACGCGAACGTGCCCGCCCTCGCGCAGACCGGCCTCCAGGCCACCCGGGACTGGGTCCTGGACAACATCGGGTCCGCGATCACGGTGCAGCGGATGGCGGAGCACAGCATGCTCTCGCGCAGGACCTTCATCCGCCGCTTCGAGCGGGAGACGGGGATGCCGCCCATGCAGTGGGTCGCCCTGCAACGGATCCTGGGCGCGCGCCGCCTGCTGGAGACCTCGGACTGGTCGGTGGAGAGGATCGCCGGGGCGACCGGGTTCGGCACCGCCGCGAACTTCCGCGCCGTCTTCAAGAGGAGGACAGGGACGACGCCGTCCGCCTACCGCAGGTCGCACGGGCCCGCGCGGGTCACCGGTCCCTGACCGCCGCGCCCCGGGGAGCCGGGGCCGCGTACACGACGGCGGGGGCCGGACACCGTGCGGTGTCCGGCCCCTACGCCGTTACGGGGGAGCGGCGGTGCCGCGCGGATCCCCTGGACCGGGCGGGCCGCGGTGGCTAGGACGGGGCCCGGGGGGCGCCCCGGCGGGAACCGCCCCGCCGCCGGTCGAGGTGGACGGCGTGCTCCAGATAGCGTTCGACCAGGGACGCCGCCACGGGGTTGTGGCCCCGGACGCGGAGCAGCCAGTGCGGCGCGATCCGCTCGTGGAGCCACAGGAAGCCGATCGTGAACCCCAGGCTCAGCATCGCCTGGAGGGCCAGGAAGGACAGGAGCGGCTCCCCCAGCACGGTGTCGTCGCCCAGCGCCCACGCCACGGCGTAGGAGTCGATCAGCCGGGAGACGGGGAACCCCACCAGCCAGTACAGCGCCATGGGCGCCACCGCGCCGACCTGGAAGACACCGCGTGCCAGCAGCACGCAGTACCCGGCGCCGAACAGGGCCAGGGGTATCCCCAGTCCGGCCGCGAGGGCGAGGGTGACCACCGGGGACAGCCCGGCCATCACCGCGACGGCCGTGGCGAACAGACCGGCCACCAGGCCGATCAGCGCGCCCGGCAGCGTGATCTCCACGTGGTCGAGCACGGGCCTCCCGGTGGGGAGGACTTCCCGAGCGCCCATCAGTCGATCACGACCCCGAAGGCGAACAGCGAGTAGAACAGGGCGCCGAGGTAGAACACCGCCGCGAAGGCGATGACGGCGTTGGAGAGGATGCCCGGCCGGATCGGCTTGGGCAGGGTGAGGTTGTTGACCAGCAGCAGCACCACGCAGTAGGCGCCCATCGCGAACGCCGACAGGAAGGCCAGCACGTCCAGGATCGCCGCCGGGCCGTCGGCGGGGCCGAAGAGCAGGATGACGATGCCGAAGGCGATCAGGCCCCACAGGAAGAGGGCGTACAGCCTCGACATGCCGACCTTCTTGGCGCCCGGCACGAAGTTGAAGGTCATGTCGGCCTGGCCGCGCGAGAAGGAGTCGAACAGCCCCAGCGTGGCGTTGAGGCCGATGAGCGCGATGAAGCAGAAGAACACCGTGCCCAGGACCGGGCTCCCGGCCGCCGAGAAGGAGGCCGCCATGGCGTCCAGGGCGGCGTCGCGGTCGCCGTCGCGCAGCAGGTCGGTCACGTTCGGGTCGAAGCGGGCCGAGGCCTGGGCCAGCACGGTGAAGGAGATCGTCACCAGCATCGTGATGCCCCAGAACAGGACCATCGCGTCGAAGGTGACCCAGCGCCGCCAGCCCTTCCACTTCTCCATCTCCGAGGCGTCGGAGGTGTCGAACATGAAGCCGCGCGTGGGCATGGCCTCCTGCTCGCCCGCGTGCCGCAGGCCCCGGATCTTGGGGATGTGCGAGCCCATCCCGGCGCCCTTGTCGCGCAGGTGCAGGGTGTACCACATCTGCTGCATGCCCGAGGGCCCGGCGAAGGCGATGGAGCCCACGATCACGGGGAACCACAGGGCCGTGGTGGCCTCCTCCGGCAGGTAGCCGAACGCGAACATCCCGGTGAGGGTGGAGGTCAGGTCGGACAGGTCGCCCACGATGGCCGCGATCACGGCGCTGCCGACCACCAGCATGCCGATGCAGATCGACAGCACGTTCTCCAGCAGGTTGTAGATGACCTTCGCCAGGGTGAACACCACACCGACGAGGAGCATCCCGGCGACCGCCGTGGCCTGCCAGGGGATGCCGGTCACCCGTTCGAAGGCGGAGGCGCCCGCCGAGAGGTGGCCCGGCCAGATGTAGACCAGCATCGCCGTGATGAAGAAGAACCACATGAGCGGTTTGAACACGCGCGCGGCGCCGTAGAAGATGCTCTCCCCGGTGGCCATCGCGTAGCGCGACATCTCCAGCATGACCACGGCCTGGAGGGTGACGCCGACCAGGAACAGCCAGCGGATCTCGGGGCCGAAGACGAGGACCAGCCTCGGCCACATGTAGGACTCGCCCATGCCCACGCCGAGGGCGACGAGGAACACGGTGGGGCCCAGGATGTGGATCGAGGGCGGCGCCTTGGGCAGGGGGCGGATGGGCATCGGCTCCAGCCGGCCCGCCTTCCACACGCGCTCCTCGGGCGGAGCGCCGCCGGGAGCGGCCGTACCGGAGGCGGCCTCGGCCTCGGGGGGAGCGGCCTGCCTCTGGGCGGGGACGAAGGGTGGCTGTGCGTCGGTGGGGGACTGGCGGACCGGTTCGGGCGTGCCGCCGGTCTCGGGGCGTGAGGAATCCATGGCTGGGAACTCCCTGTGGGCTGTGCGGATGCGAGCTGCTTGCTGGCATGGCGCCCCCGGATGGTGCGGACTCCTCTCTGCCGGACGCACGGGCGAGGTCACCGCGACGTCGTGGCTGCGTCGCGCGGTGGGGGACCCGGCGGCCGTATGGCGGCGGCTCCGTGGCCGCCGGGTTCAGGGGTGGTGCGCGTTGCTGCGGGGCCCGGTCGGGGCCGGAGCACCGACCGGGCACTGGGTCAGAGTAGTCCCGCGGCGCGGGCCCAGCGATACTTCGCGCCGAGAATCTGCACGGGCTTCTCGGTGGTGTAGGGGAAGGCCACGACGCCGTGGTCGAACAGGTACCGGGAGGCCTCCTCGACCTCGGTGTCACCCGAGAGCGAGGCGACCACGGGCTTGTCGATCCCCTTGGCCCTGGCCTCGGCCACCACGTCGGCGACCACCTTCGCGAAGACCATCGGCGGCGTGATGATGGTGTGCCAGTAGCCCAGGATGAGCGCGTGCACCCGCTCGTCCTCCAGGCCCAGGCGGATCGTGGCCTCGTAGGTGGAGGGCGGCTCGCCGCCGGTGATGTCCACCGGGTTCCCGGCGGCGCCGAAGGGCGGGATGAAGGCCCGGAACGAGGCGTCCAGGTCCGGCGGGATCTCGTAGAGGCTCATCCCGTTGTCCACCACCGCGTCGGAGAGCAGCACGCCCGATCCGCCCGCGCCGGTGATGATGACGACGTTCTCGCCCTTGGGGGTGGGCAGGACCGGCAGCGCGCGGCCGAACTCCAGCAGCTCGTTGAGCCCGGGGGCCCGGACCACGCCCGCCTGGCGCAGGATGTCGTCGTAGACCTTGTCGTCGCCCGCCAGCGCGCCGGTGTGCGACCCGGCCGCGCGCGCCCCGGCGTCGGTGCGCCCGGCCTTGAGCACGATGACGGGCTTGTGCGGCACGACCTCGCGGGCGGCCTCGACGAAGGCGCGGCCGTCCTTGAGGTCCTCCAGGTGCATGGCGACGGCGTTGGTGTTCTCGTCCTGGCCGAAGAAGGTGAGCAGGTCGTCCTCGTCGATGTCGGCCTTGTTGCCGACGCCGACGATGGCCGAGACGCCGGTGCTCGTGCTGCGGCTGTAGCCGAGGATGGCCATGCCGATCCCGCCCGACTGCGAGGTCAGGGCGGTGCCTCCGCTGACGTCGTAGGGGGTGCAGAAGGTCGCCGACAGCTTCTCGGGCGTGTAGTAGTAGCCGTAGATGTTGGGGCCGAGCAGGCGCACGCCGTGCCTGCGGGCGACGGCGAGCACCTCGTCCTGGAGCTCCTGCTCGCCGGTCTCGGCGAACCCGGAGGGGATGAGGACCGCCGCGGCGGCCCCCTTCGTGCCGACCTCCTCCAGCGCGCCCGCCACGAACTTGGCGGGGATCGCGAAGACCGCCACGTCGACCTCGCCGGGGATGTCGAGGACGCTGGCGTAGGCCGTGCGGCCGTACACCTCGGGGGACTTGGGGTTGACCGGGTAGACCTCGCCCGCGTACCCGCCGTCGACGATGTTCTTGATGACGGAGTGGCCGATCTTGCCGGGCTCGTTGGAGGCGCCGACGATCGCGATCGACCGCGGCTTGAAGACCCGGTTCATCGCGGCGAGGATCTCGTCGCGTTCGAACCGCGCGGGCGGCTCGGGCGGCGCGAAGTCCAGGACGAAGCGCAGGTCCGCGGCCACGGCGGAGGCCGGTCCGGCGAAGACCGGGTTGAGGTCGGCCTCGGCGATCTCGGGGAAGTCGGTGACCAGGTCCGACAGCCTGCTGACCACGTCGGCCAGCCGCTCCCGGTCCACGGCGGGGCGGCCGCGCACGCCGCGCAGGACCTCGGCCGCGCGGATGTCGTCGATCTGGGTCAGCGCCTCCTCGCGGGAGACCGGGGCCATCCGGAAGGTGACGTCGCGCAGCACCTCGACCAGGACGCCGCCCAGCCCGAAGACCACGATCTTGCCGAAGGTGGGGTCGGTGGTCGCGCCGACGAGGACCTCGACCTCCGGCCCGCCGCCGACCTGCTGCTGGATCTGGACCCCGTCGATGCGCGCCCCCGGGGTGTGGGCCAGGGCGTTGGCGGTGATGCGGTGGTAGGCCTCGGTGACCTTCTCGGCGCTGTCCAGGCCGACCTCGACGCCGCCCGCGTCGGTCTTGTGCAGGATGTCGGGGGAGACGATCTTGGCCACGACCGGCAGGCCGAGCTCACCGGCGAGTTCGGCGGCCTCCTCGGCGGAGTGCGCCAGGGCCTCGCCCGGCACGGGGATGCCGTAGGCGTCGGCCAGGACGCGGCCCTCGGGGGCGGTCAGGGCGGTCCTGCCCTCGGCCCTGGCGCGGTCGAGCACCTCGCGGACCGCGGCGCGGTCGTGGTCGGGGCGGTCGGGGGTGTAGGCGGCCATGTGTTCAGATCACTCCGTTCGATGCGAGTTCGGCCAGGTCCTCGTCGGACAGCCCCAGCTCGCCGCCGTAGACCTCGGCGTTGTGCTCGCCGAGCAGCGGGGAGCGGACGACGTCCACCGGTGAGTCCGAGAGCCGGATCGGCGAGGAGACCGTGTCGTAGGAGCCCCGCTCGGGGTGCTCGACGGTGGTGACGACCCCGTTGGCCCGCAGGGTGGGGTCGTCGATGATCTCGCGGGTGGACATGATCGGCCCGCAGGGGATGTTGTGCGCGTTCAGCGCGGCCAGCACGTCCCACTTGGGGAGCTGGCTGGCCCACTCCTCGATGAGGGCGAACATCTTGTCGAGCTTGTCCAGCCGGGCCTCGGGGGTGGCCCACTCGGGGTCCTCGGCCAGCTCGGGGCGGCCGATGAGCCGCGTGATGGGTTCCCAGCCGGTGGGCTGGACGATGACGTACACGTAGTCGTTGGGGCCGCCGGGGGAGGTGCGCACGGCCCAGCCGGGCTGGCCGCCGCCGGAGGCGTTGCCGGAGCGGGGGACCTCGTCGCCGAAGTCGTCGTTGGGGTACTCCGCCAGCGGTCCGTGCGCCAGGCGCTGCTGGTCGCGCAGCTTGACCCGGCACAGGTTGAGCACCGCGTCCTGCATGGCGACCTGGACGCGCTGGCCCCGGCCGGTGGTGGTGCGCTGGTACAGCGCGGCGAGGATACCGGCTACTGTATGCATTCCTGTGCCCGAGTCACCGATCTGGGCGCCCGTCGCCAGCGGCGGGCCGTCCTCGAACCCGGTGGTGCTCATGGAGCCGCCCATCGCCTGGGCGATCACCTCGTAGGCCTTGAAGTCGGCGTAGGCGCCGGGGCCGAACCCCTTGATGGAGGCGTAGACCAGCCGCGGGTTGGCCTCGGCGAGCACCTCCCAGGTGAAGCCCATACGGTCCAGCGCGCCGGGGGCGAAGTTCTCCACCAGCACGTCGCTGCGGCGCACCAGGTCCAGGAAGATCTCCTTGCCCCTGGGGCTCTTGGTGTTGAGGGTGACGCTGCGCTTGTTGGAGTTGAGCATCGTGAAGTAGAGGCTGTCCACACCGGGCTTGTCCCGGAGCTGGCGCCGGGTGATGTCACCCGTGACCGCCTCCACCTTGACCACGTCGGCGCCCATCCAGGCGAGTATCTGCGTCGCCGACGGGCCCGACTGGACGTGGGTCATGTCCAGGACGCGGACCCCGTCGAGTGCCTTGCCCATGACTCTCTCCTTCCTGGTCAGGGCTACTTGTACATGGTCTGGTTCATCGTTCCCGGGGCGTAGACCTCGGGGTCGATCCAGACGTTGATCAGCGAGGGCTTGCCGGACTCGCGGGCGCGGCGCAGCGCCGGGGCGATGTCGGCCGGGTCCCGGACCTCCTCGCCGTGGCCGCCCAGCATCCGGGCGAACTCGGCGTAGTTGACGTCGCCCAGGGTGTTGCCGATCTCGCCCCGGTCCGCGCCGTACTTGGCGATCTGGCCGTAGCGGATCTGGTTCATCGAGGAGTTGTTGCCCACGATGCCGACGAAGGGCAGGTCGAACCGGACCAGGGTCTCGAAGTCCCAGCCGGTCAGGCTGAACGCGCCGTCGCCGAAGAGGGCCACCACCTCCTTGTCCGGGCGGGCGTACTTGGCCGCCATCACGAACGGGACGCCCACGCCCAGCGTGCCGAGGGGCCCGGGGTCCATCCAGTGGCCCGGCGACTTGGGCTGGACCACCTGGCCGGAGAAGGTGACGATGTCGCCGCCGTCGCCGACGTAGATGGAGTCCTCGGTGAGGAACTGGTTGATCTCGCTGACCAGCCGGTAGGGGTGGATGGGCGTGGAGTCGGAGGTGAGCAGGTGCGCCCGCTTGTCCAGCGCGGCCTGCTCCTGGGTGCGCAGCTCCTCCAGCCAGGTCTTGCGGCTCTGGGCGCCGTTGTCCCCGTAGCCCGAGGTCGCCTGGAGCACCGAGGACAGGATCACGTCGGCGTCCCCGACCAGCCCCAGGTCCACGTCGCGGTTCTTGCCGACGGTGGCGTAGTTGAGGTCGATCTGCACCACCGTGGCGGTGGGCGAGAGGCGCTTGCCGTAGCCCATCCGGAAGTCGAAGGGGGTGCCGACGATGATGATCAGGTCGGAGTTGGTGAAGGCGTAGCGCCGGGAGAGCTGGAAGTGGTGCGGGTCCCCGGGCGGCAGGGTGCCCCGGCCCGCGCCGTTCATGTAGGCGGGGATGTTGAGCGCGCGCACCAGGTCGGTGGCGGACTGCGTGGCCCGGGTGGTCCACACCTGGTTGCCGAGCAGGATGCTGGGCTTCTCGGAGCGCACGATCAGGTCGGCGAGCCGCTCGATCGCGGCGGGGTCGCCCGCCTGCCGGGTGGAGGCGCGGTAGCGGCCCTTGGCGGGGACGCGGGCCCGCTCCACGGGCACCTCGGCGTCCAGGACGTCCCGGGGGATCTCCAGGAAGGCCGGGCCGGGGGCGCCGCTGTTGGCCTCGCGGAAGGCCATCGAGACCAGGTCGGCGACCCGCTCGGTGTGGGGCACGGTGGCGGCGAACTTGGAGATCGGGTTGATCATGTCCACGTGCGGCAGGTCCTGGAGCGAGCCCATCTTGTGCTGGCTCAGGGCGCCCTGGCCGCCGATGACCAGCATCGGGCTCTCCGCGCGGTAGGCGTTGGCGATGCCGGTGACCGCGTCGGTGGTCCCCGGTCCGGCGGTCACGACGGCGCACCCGGGCTTGCCGGTGACGCGGGCGTAGCCGTCGGCGGCGTGCGCGGCGACCTGCTCGTGCCGCACGTCGACCACGTCGATGCCCTCGTCCGCGCATCCGTCGTAGATGTCGATGATGTGTCCGCCGCAGAGCGTGAAGATGACGTCGATCCCCTCGGCCTTGAGGGCCTTGGCGACCAGGTGGCCGCCGGAGATCGTGGTCTTCTCGCTGCTGGTGGACTCGCTGGTTGCCTTGTCGGCCATCGGTACGCCGACCCCTTTCGTGCGGGTGTGCGGGATGTGTCCTGCGGTGGCTTGTGTGCTGCGACCGTCTTCTGTAGGCGGGATACTGTATACCGTGTGCATCACATTGGAGCACGGTGCCGCGTCGCTGTCCAGACCCCGTGTGGGGCGGGTGTGGTCCGGACCGGAAGCGGGCGCCTGAGCAGGGCCGCCAGAACGGCCGCCGCGCCGCAGAGCACGCCGGACGCGGCCAGTCCCGCCGGCCACGCGGAGGTCGGCGCCAGGGCCAGGAACAGCGCGGCCCCGCCGACGCCGAGCAGGCCGCCGACCGCCTTGGAGCTGTAGACCAGGCCGTGGATGTCGGCTGTCCAACGCGGCCCGAAGTGGCCCTCGGTGATCGCCCGGGTCAGCGGGTAGCACGAGCCGGTGCACGCGCCCGCCGTCAGCGCCAGGAGCACCAGTGCGGCGCTCTGCCCGGCCGGGACGGCGGCGGCCAGTCCCGCCTGGGCGAGCGCCCCCGCCCCCAGCAGCGCGGTGAGGGTCCGCCTGCGGCCGGCCCGCTCGGCCGCGGCGCCCGCGGCCAGCCGTCCCAGACCGCTGCCCGCGGCGAAGGCCGTCACGGTCAGGGCGACCGCCGCGCCCGGGTGGCCGCCCTCCGCCAGGAGGACGGGCAGCGCGGCGAGGGTGGACAGCGCGCTCGCCCCGGACAGCGCGACCACCGCGTGCAGGAGCGGCAGGGAGCGGCCGGAGGACCACGCCTGGGCCGGGGTGAGGTCGCGGGCCCACGGCGGGTCGGCGCCCGCCAGCAGCGCGTTCGCGCGCGGGTCGGAGCCGGGCGGCCACCACCGGGGCGGGGCCGGGCGCTGCCCCGCGCCGCCCACCAGCCCCAGGACCGCGACCAGCAGGGCGAGCGCCCCGCAGGCGACGGGCAGGGCGGAGGGGGAGACCCCGACCGCGACGGCGGGCAGGAGGGGCAGCCAGCCCAGGGCGAAGGCGCCGCCCACGGCGCCCGAGCGCACGGTGCGCCGGTCCGGGAACCAGCCGTCCACCAGGTGTGTGCAGGAGTGGTAGACCAGCCCCGCGCCCAGGCCGCCCAGGAGGCCGTAGCCCAGGACGGCGGCGGGGAGCGACGGGAAGACGCCGAGCGCGACCAGGGCGGCGGCGCACAGCAGCGCTCCCGCCTGGACGGCCGGTCCGGCCCGCACAGCTCCCCGGGCCCGGAGCCGGTGCAGCGCCGGTGCGCAGGCGCCCTGCACCAGGGTCCACACGAGGAAGGGGAGCAGCGCCTGGGCGGGGGACCAGCCGTGCGCGGCCACCAGCGAGGGGACCGCGGCGCCGTAGCCGAACTGGAGACCGCCGACCGCCGCCGCGGCGGTCAGCGCGCGGAGCAGGATCGCGCGGCGGGACCGGCCGGTGAGCGCGCGGGCCGAGGGGCCCACCGTGTAGCTCCTGCCGCGCCAGTCGCGCACCTCCTCCGGGAGGGGGTGCGCGGAGGAGGGGGTGGAGGGGGACGGATCGGGGGCCGGGCGGCGGCTGCGCATGACGACACCTCCTTGTATGCAGTATGCAAAGAGCGCGCCGATCTGGAAAGGGGTGACCGGGGACACATTTCTGCCCGAGGGGCTATTGCATACTGCATACAGTATGGCGTAACACTGGAGGTGACCGAGAACCACGCACGTGAGGAGGCCCGGTGGATCTGTACGAGTACGAGGCCAAACAGCTCTTCGGGGAGTACGGCGTCCCCCTCGTCGAGGGCGAGATCGCGGACACCCCCGAACAGGCCCGGCTGGCGGCGGGACGGATCGGCCACCGGGTGGTGGTCAAGGCGCAGGTCAAGACCGGTGGTCGCGGCAAGGCCGGCGGCGTCAAGGTCGCCGAGGGCCCCGAGGACGCCCAGGCCAAGGCCGAGCAGATCCTCGGTATGGACATCAAGGGCCACACGGTCCACCGTGTCCTGGTCGAGGAGGCCTCCGACATCGCGGAGGAGTACTACTTCTCCTTCCTGCTGGACCGCGCGAACCGCACCTTCCTGTCCATCTGCTCCGCCGAGGGCGGCATGGACATCGAGGAGGTCGCCCGGACCCGGCCCGAGGCGGTCGTGCGCACCCCGGTCGGCCCCGAGGGCGTGGACCACGGGGCCGCCCTCGCGATCTGCCGCGCGGCCGGGCTGCCCGAGGAGGTGCGCGACTGCGCGGCCCAGGTGGTCACCCGGCTCTGGCAGGTCGCCGTCGGGGAGGACGCCACCCTCGTCGAGGTCAACCCCCTGGTCCGCACGGCCGACGGGCGGATCATCGCCCTGGACGGCAAGGTCACCCTGGACGGCAACGCCGCCTTCCGCCACCCCGAGCGGACCCCGTTCGCCGACGGCGCCGACACCGACGAGCGCGAGCGCATGGCCAGGGCCAGGGGCCTGAACTACGTCAGGCTCGACGGCGAGGTCGGCGTCATCGGCAACGGCGCGGGTCTGGTCATGTCCACCCTGGACGTGGTCGCCCACGCGGGCGGGGCGCACGGCGGGGTGCGACCGGCCAACTTCCTGGACATCGGCGGCGGGGCCTCGGCCGAGGTCATGGCCAACGGCCTGGAGATCATCCTGGGCGACCCCTCGGTCAGGAGCGTCCTGGTCAACGTCTTCGGCGGCATCACCGCCTGCGACGCGGTGGCCGAGGGCATCGTCCGGGCCCTGGACATGCTGGAGGGCCGCAGCGGAGACGAGGGCTTCGACCAGCTCGGCAAGCCGCTGGTCGTGCGTCTGGACGGCAACAACGCCGAGCTGGGCCGCGAGATCCTCACCAAGCGGGCCCACCCGGCCGTGCAGCAGGTGGACACCATGGACGGCGCCGCCGCCCGTGCCGCCGAGCTCGCGGCCGCCAACTGACAGCGGCCGGACACCCTCGACGGGAGCGACGAACACACATGGCCATCTTCGTGAACAGCGACAGCAGAGTCCTGGTGCAGGGCATGACGGGCTCTGAGGGCACCAAGCACACCCGGCGCATGCTCGCCTCGGGCACCACCATCGTGGGCGGGGTCAACCCCCGCAAGGCCGGCCAGAAGGTCGACTTCGACGGCACCGAGGTGCCCGTCTTCGGATCGGTGGCCGAGGGCATGGCCGCCACCGGCGCCGACGTCACCGTCATCTTCGTGCCGCCCAAGTTCTCGCGTGAGGCGGTCTTCGAGGCCATCGACGCCGAGATCGGGCTGGCCGTGGTCATCACCGAGGGCATCCCGGTGCACGACACCGCCGCGTTCTGGGCCCACGCCCAGGCCAAGGGCAACAAGACCCGCATCATCGGTCCCAACTGCCCCGGGCTGATCACGCCGGGCCAGTCCAACGCGGGCATCATCCCGTCCGACATCACCAAGCCGGGTCGGATCGGGCTGGTGTCCAAGTCCGGGACGCTGACCTACCAGATGATGTACGAGCTGCGTGACATCGGTTTCTCCTCGGCGGTGGGCATCGGCGGGGACCCGATCATCGGCACCACGCACATCGACGCCCTGGCGGCCTTCGAGGCCGATGCGGACACCGACGTGATCGTGATGATCGGTGAGATCGGCGGTGACGCCGAGGAGCGGGCGGCGGAGTTCATCCGTGACAACGTGACCAAGCCCGTGGTGGGGTACGTGGCGGGCTTCACCGCTCCGGAGGGCAAGACGATGGGCCACGCGGGCGCGATCGTCTCGGGTTCCTCGGGCACCGCCGCGGCGAAGAAGGAAGCACTGGAGGCCGTCGGCGTCAAGGTCGGCACCACCCCCAGCGAAGCGGCCCGGATGGTGCGCGCCGTCCTGGCCGGGGCTCCCCTCGGAGAGGAGGCGGGCGCCCTCTCCGAGGCGGCGCCCACGGCGCGATGACGGCGATGCTCAAGCCCGGCACCGACTGGGCGACCCTGTACACCCGCTGCCGCGAGGAGGCCCCGGAGGCCTTCGGACCCGACCGGACGCACAACCACTGGGGCGGCCGGTGGCGTGCCGACGGCGAGCCCCGGACCGCGTACTCGCCCGTGGACGGCTCGGAGATCGCGGGCCCGCCCATGCTCGACGGCGCCACCGCGGCCCGCGCGGTCGCCGGGGCGGCCGAGGACCACCGCCGCTGGAGCGCGCTGCCCCTGGCCGAGCGCCGGGAGCGGGTGCGCGCCGCGGTCCGGTCCTGGGAGCGGCACCGCGACACCCTCGCCCTGGCCCTGGTCTGGGAGATCGGCAAGCCCTGGCGGCTGGCCCGCCAGGACGTGGACCGGGCGATCTCGGGGGTCGAGTGGTACCTGGACGGCGTCGAGCCCATGCTGGAGGGCCGCCTGCCCCTGGACGGCCCGGTCAGCAACATCGCGAGCTGGAACTACCCGATGAGCGTGCTGGCGCACGCGATGTGCGTCCAGGCGCTGGCGGGCAACGGCGTGATCGCCAAGACCCCCACCGACGGCGGGCTGGTCTGCCTGACCCTGGCTGTGGCCCTGACGGTCCGCGAGGGCCTGCCGTTCACGCTGGTCAGCGGAGGCGGTAGCGACCTCTCCCCGGCGCTGGTGCGCGGGCCCGAGATCGGCTGCGTGTCCTTCGTGGGCGGCCGGGACACCGGCGGCCGGGTGGCGGCCGACCTCGCCGACCTGGGGCGTCCGCACGTCCTGGAACAGGAGGGGCTCAACTGCTGGGGCGTGTGGGAGTTCGGGGACTGGGAGACCCTCTCCGGGCAGATCCGCAGGACCTTCGACTACGCCAAGCAGCGCTGCACCGCCTACCCCCGGTTCGTCGTGCAGCGCTCCCGGTTCGACGCCTTCCTCGACGCCTACCTCACGGCGGTCCGGTCCGTGCGCTTCGGCCACCCCCTGGCCGTGGAGGCCCCGGGGGACGACCCGCCCGAGCTGGACTTCGGCCCGGTGATCAACGCGGCCAAGGCCAAGGAGCTGACCGACCGGGTGGCCGAGGCCGTCGCGGGCGGGGCCGTGCCGCTGTACCGGGGCGGCCTGGAGGACGCCCTCCTGCTGCCGGGCCAGAACACCGACGCCTACGTGGCCCCCGTGGCCCTCCTGGAGCCGCCGCGCTCCTCGCCGCTCTTCCACGCCGAGCCCTTCGGCCCGGTCGACTCGATCGTGCTGGTGGACACCGAGGCCGAGCTGCTGGCCGCCATGAACGCCAGCAACGGCGCCCTGGTCGCCACGGTCTCGTGCGACGACACCGACACGGCCGCGCGCCTGGCCGCCGGGGTGCGGGCCTTCAAGGTCGGCGTCAACCGGCCGCGCTCGCGCGGGGACCGCGAGGAGCTGTTCGGCGGCTGGGGCGACTCCTGGCGGGGCGCCTTCGTCGGCGGCGAGCTGCTGGTCCACGCGGTCACGAGGGGACCGGCGGCCGAGCGCCTGCCCGGCAACTTCCCGCACTACACCCTGCGCCCCGAGGGACGCGTCTAGGCAGCGCCTCCGGGGGCGTCCGGAACCGGGCGCCCCCGGAGCCGACACCGCGAAGCGGCCCTCCCCGGGAGCGGGAGGGCCTTCGGGGAAGCCTGGGCGGGTCCTCCCCCGGGAGGACCGGATGTCGGGAGCGGTCGGTGCAGGGGGCTGGAGCGCACCGGCCGCTCCCGCGTCTACCGACCCGGACCGCGGACGCCTCCCGTGGCCGCCGAAGGCGCGGTGTGCGCCTTCTTCAGGAGGATCCGGTGCCGTCCGGCGTAGACGTTCATGGAGGTTCCCCGGAGGAAGCCGACCAGGGTGATGCCCGCCTCGACGGCGAGGTCGACGGCCAGGGACGAGGGCGCGGAGACGGCGGCCATCATCGGGATGCCGGCCATCCACGCCTTCTGGACCAGCTCGAAGGAGGCCCGCCCCGAGACCATCAGCACCGTCTCGCGCAGCGGGAGCCGGTCCGAGCGCAGCGCCCAGCCGACCAGCTTGTCCACCGCGTTGTGGCGGCCCACGTCCTCGCGCAGGGCCAGCAGTTCGCCGTCGGCGGTGAACAGGCCGGCGGCGTGCAGGGCGCCGGTGCGCTCGAACACCCGCTGGGCCTCGCGCAGCCGGTCGGGCAGCGAGGTCAGGGTGTCCGCGTCCACGCGCAGCCCGTCCCCGTCCACCGGCCACACGGCCTGGGTGCGCACGGCCTCCAGGCTCGCCTTGCCGCACAGGCCGCACGAGGAGGAGGTGTAGAAGTTGCGCTCCAGGGAGGTGTCGGGGCGGGGGACCCCCGGGGCCAGGGACACGTCGAGCACGTTGTAGGTGTTCGAGCCGTCCTCGGTGGCCCCGGCGCAGTAGCGGATCGCGGTGACCTCCTCGCCCCGGGAGACCACGCCCTCGCTGACCAGGAACCCCGCGGCCAGGTCGAAGTCGTTGCCGGGGGTGCGCATGGTGACGCTCAGCGGGTCCCCGTCCAGCCTGATCTCCAGGGGCTCCTCGACGACCAGCGTGTCCACGCGCTCGGTCGCGGACCCGTCCCTGATCCGGAGCACCTTCTCCCGGACCGTGACCCGTCCCATCCGTTCCACCGCCTTCCGGTGTACCTCTGTCCCGGTTCTATCTGATTTCGTCCGGTTTCTCATCTCCGGAGGTGGGCCCGCTCCCGAGCGGGCCCACGGGGGGTCAGCCGCCGCCGCGCCGCTGTACGTGCTGGAAGCCGAACCGGCCCTTGATGCACAGGTTCCCGTGGGTCACCGGGTTGTCGTGCGGCGAGGTGACCTTGACGATCTCGTTCTCCTGCACGTGCAGCGTAACGTTGCAGCCGACCCCGCAGTAGGTGCACACCGTGGTGGTCTCGGTCTGCGCCTCCTCGTCCCAGGTGCCCGCCTCGCGCATGTCGAACTCGGTACGGAAGGACAGGGCGCCGGTGGGGCACACCTCGATGCAGTTCCCGCAGTACACGCAGGCGGAGTCGGGCAGCGCGACGTCGTGCTCGGTGGAGACGCGGGCGTCGAAGCCGCGCCCGGCCACCCCGATGGCGAAGGTGTTCTGCCACTGGTCGCCGCAGGCGTCCACGCACTTGTAGCACATGATGCACTTGGAGTAGTCGCGCACGTACAGGTCGTTGTCCACCTTGGCGGGCTGCTCGACCGTCTCCGCGACCGCGCCGTCGCCGGGCTCGTGGTCGCCCGCGTGGCGGGCGTCGCGCACGCCCAGCGCCGCGGCCTCGGCGCGCGGGCCGAACCGCCCGGGCTCGGCCTCGTAGCGCTCCATCCACCCGTCCACCTCGGGCGTGGTGGACAGGTCCACGGAGGAGCCGAGCAGCTCCAGGACCATCTTGCGGCTGTGCCGCACCCGCTCGGAGTCCGTGGCCACGCTCATGCCGGGCTCCAGCTTGCGCGAGCAGGCGGGGGCGAGCGTGCGCGCGCCCTCCACCTCCACCACGCACACCCGGCAGGCGTTGCGGGGGGTGAGGGTGTCGCCGTAGCACAGGGTGGGGATCTCGGTCCCCTCCCCGGTGCAGGCCTCCAGGATGGTGGTGCCCTCGGGAACGCGCACGGTGCGCCCGTCGATGGTCGCGTCGATCAGCCGCTTGGGCGGGGCCAGGAGTACGGGGACGGTCATCGGGCCTCCTCGGTAGCCGCCCGGGTGCCCGGGCCGGTGCTCTGGTGGGTGTCGTCGGTCGCGTCGAACAGGCCGAGCCGGTCGATGGCCGACTCCACGGCGTTCCACGCGGTCTGTCCCAGGCCGCAGATCGAGGCGTCGCGCATCGCCAGGCCGACCTCGCGCAGCAGGGGCACCTCGGCGGCGGCGTCGCCCCCGGCCCTGATCCGCAGCAGCGACTCCTCCTGGCGCACGGTGCCCACCCGGCAGGGCACGCACTGGCCGCAGGACTCGTCACGGAAGAAGGCCGCCACCCGGACCAGCGTCGCGACCAGGTCGGCGGTGTCGTCCAGGACCAGCACCACCCCCGAGCCCAGGGACGTGCCCGCCGCGCGGGCCCCCTCGAAGGTCAGCGGGATGTCCAGCTCGTCCCCGCGCACGAAGGTCCCGGCCGCGCCGCCGAGCAGGACCGCCTGGATGGTGCGCCCCTCGGGCAGCCCCCCGGCCGCCTCGATCAGGTCGCGCAGGGTGGCGCCGAAGGGCAGTTCGTACAGCCCCGGGCGGCGCACGCCGCCCGACAGGCAGAACAGCTTGGGACCGGTGGACTGGCCGGTGCCCACGGCCGCGTAGGCCGGGCCGCCCATCAGCAGGACGGGCAGCACGTTGACCAGCGTCTCGACGTTGTTCACGGCGGTGGGCTTGCCGAACAGCCCCTTCTCCACGGGGAAGGGCGGCTTGCTGCGCGGCTCGCCCCGCTGCCCCTCGATGGAGCCGAAGATCGCGGTCTCCTCGCCGCAGATGTAGGCGCCCGCGCCGCGCCGGATCTCGATGTCGAAGGCGAAACCCGAGCCCAGGACGTCCGGGCCGAGCAGGCCCCGCCCGCGGGCCAGGGCGACGGCGTTCTCCAGGTGGCGCAGCGCCCGGGGGTACTCGCCCCTGATGTAGAGGTAGCCGGTCCGCGCGCCCACGGCGTACCCCGCGATGGTCATCGCCTCGACGACGGAGAACGGGTCGCCCTCCATCAGGACCCGGTCCTTGAAGGTGCCGGGCTCGCTCTCGTCGGCGTTGCACACCAGGTAGTGCGGGCCGTCCGGCTGCTGGGCGGTGGCCTGCCACTTGCGCCCGGTCGGGAAGGCGGCCCCGCCCCGGCCGACGAGGCCGGAGTCGGAGACCTCCCGGATGACACCGGCGGGGCCCAATCGCAGCGCCTGGCGCAGCGCGGCGTACCCGCCCGCGGCGCGGTAGTCGTCCAGGCTCAGGGGATCGACGGTGCCGATCCGGCGCAGCAGCACGTGGTCGGGGGAGCCCGCGTCGGGTACGGCCGCCGCGGGGTCGGGCTCGGGCGCGGTACCGGGCAGCGGGTCCGCGCCGAAGGTGGTGGAGGGCCGGTGGCCGTTGGTCTTCGGCGCCCCGTTCTCGGGCAGGGCCCGCGCGACCATGGCGTCCAGCGCCTCGGGTGTGGCGGGGGCGGCGACGGCGTACCGGGCGGGGGCGCCCGCCTCCAGGGCCAGGGCCGCGGGGGCGCGCTCGCACATGCCCAGGCACGGGCTCTCGTGCCAGGCCGCCTCCCCGTCGTGGCCGCCGGGCGGGCCGAGGCGCTCGGTCAGCCGGGCGCGCATCCGGTCCGATCCCGCGGCCGCGCAGGCGATGTCGGTGCACAGGTGCACGACCCGGCGGGGCCTGCGGTGCAGGGCGAACATCGCGTAGAAGGAGGCGACGGCGTAGGCCTCCGCCGGGGGGACGGTCAGCCTGCGGCAGATGTGGTCGAGGGCGGGGCGGCTGATCCAGCCCACGCGGTCGTTCACCGCGTGCAGGGCCGGGAGGAGAAGGTCGCGCCGGTCGCGGGCGGAGTGGCCGCCCCGCGCGTAGCGCAGGTCGGCGTCCTGGCGGGTGCCGCCGTCCCAGCCGGACTCGGGCGGCCCGAGCACGCTCTCGACGGCCTCGCGTTCGGCGGTGGTGGGCGTCTCGTCCAGGAATCGCAGGTCCACGCCGTGGTCACCTCATATCGAGTGTAATCCAGATCACAGGATTCTGTATACAGAGAACAGTATGATGGCGGTGTTCGGGTTGACAACCCCTGTAAGCGGTAAGATCGCGTAAGGATGCGTCCGAGCGTTCGGGCCGCGACCGCAGGGCGCTGACCTGGCATGACGGGCCGTGCCGCCGCCGCAGGGGGCTGGGGCGACGGCACGGCCCTCCCTCTTGCCCTCCCTCAGCTCGCGGCGGCGGTCTGGCGGGCGGAGTGCTCCACCCGTTCGATCCGCACGGCGGCGGCCTTGTACTCCGCGGTCCCCGCGATGGGGTCCGTGGCGTCGATGGTCAGCAGCTGGGTGTCCACCTGGTCGGGGAAGTGGAAGGTCATGAACACCAGTCCGGGCCGCATGGCATCGGTGACCGAGACCGGGACCAGCACCGAGCCCCGCCGGGAGGTGACCCGGACCGTCTCCCCGTCGACGACGCCGAGCTTGGCCGCGTCCTCGGGGGACAGGTCCAGCAGCTCGCCCCGGCGCAGCGGCGAGGAGAACCCGCTGGTCTGCACGCCGGTGTTGTAGTCGTCCAGCCGTCGGCCGGTGGTCAGGCGGAAGGGGAAGTCCTCGTCCAGCAGGTCCACCGGCGGCGAGTGGCCCACGATCCCGAACGGCGCGGGTTCGCCGCGCTCGGCGGGGTCCTCCGACCACAGCCGCGCGTGCAGGTAGCTCGGCTCCACGGTGTCCTCGGAGTAGCACGGCCACTGGATGCCGTGCAGCTCGGCCAGGCGCGCGTAGCTCATGCCCCGGTGCATGGGGGAGAGCGATCGGACCTCGTCCCAGATCTCCTCGGCCGAGGGCCGCGTCCAGTCGTGGCCCAGCCGGGTGGCCAGGTCGCACATGATCTCGATGTCGTCGCGGGCGCCCTCCGGCGGGTCCAGCGCCTTGCGAACCAGCTGCACGCGGCGCTCGCTGTTGGTGAAGGTGCCGTCGGACTCGCACCAGGACGCGCTGGCCGGGAGCACCACGTCGGCCAGTTCGGCGGTGCGGGTCAGGAAGATGTCCTGCACGACCAGGTGGTCCAGGCCGCGCAGGCGGCGGGTGGTCTTGTGCGTCTCGGGCTCGGACTGGACGGGGTTCTCCCCGATCACGTAGAGCGTCCTGAGCTCGCGCTCGTCCATCGCCTCGAACATCTGGGTCAGGTTCAGGCCCTTGACGGGCTGGATCTCGCGTCCCCAGGCGGCCTCGAAGGGCGCGCGCACCCGGGCGTCCAGGATGTCCTGGAACCCGACCAGCCGGTCGGGGATGGCGCCCATGTCGCCGCCGCCCTGCACGTTGTTCTGGCCGCGCAGCGGGTTGAGCCCGGAGCCGTACCGCCCCACGTGCCCGGTGAGCAGGGACAGGTTGATCAGCGAACGGACGTTGTCGGTGGCGTTGTGGTGCTCGGTGATGCCCAGCGTCCAGCACATCTGGGCGCGCTCGGCGCGGGCGTAGGCGTGCGCCAGCTCGCGGATGGCCTCGGCGGGCACGCCGGTCTCGGCCTCGGCGGCGGCCAGCGTCCACGGCTCGACCAGCGCCCGGTACTCCTCCAGGCCGGTGGTGGCGCGCTGGACGAAGGTGTCGTTGGCCAGCCCGGCGTGCAGGATCTCGCGGCCGATGGCGTGCGCCAGGGGGATGTCGGTGCCCACGTTCAGGCCCAGCCAGCGGTCGGCCCACTCGGCGGTGGGGGTGCGCCGGGGGTCCACGACGAACAGGCGCGCCCCGCGCCGTACGGCCTTGAGCACGTGCTGGAAGAAGATCGGGTGGGCGAAGCGCGGGTTGCCGCCCCAGATCACGATGAGGTCGGTGTCCTCGATCTCGGTGTAGGAGGAGGTGCCCCCGCCCGAGCCGAAGGCCGCGGCCAGTCCCGCGACGCTGGGCGCGTGGCAGGTGCGGTTGCACGAGTCGACGTTGTTGGTGCCGACGACGACGCGGGTGAACTTCTGCGCCATGAAGTTCATCTCGTTGGTGGCGCGGGCGCAGGAGAGCATGCCGAAGGAGTTGGGTCCGTGCTCGGCCACCCCGCGCCGGAACCCGGCGGCCGCGCGGTCCAGGGCCTCCTCCCAGGAGGCCGGGCGCAGCTCGCCGCCGTCACGGACGAGGGGGCGGGTGAGTCGGGTGAGGGGTGCGGAGGGTTCGTCGGATCGCATGTGGCCTCGCATGGTGTTCGTGGCCGGATTCGTCCGGGCCGCCGGGCGGCGATATTGTGCGGATACTGCATACAGTATTGAGACGGTGTGGGCAAGGGTCAAGGGGCCGATTCGGGCGCCCCCGGGGTTCTGGAGACGGTGATTGTCTAGGCGGCGACGGAGGGCGCCGCGGGCGTGGGGGCGGACGCGTCGAGCATCCGGGCGTTGAGCAGTCCCGCGACGGCGTCCACCGCCCGGAGAGCGGGGGCGGGGGCGCCGGTCAGGTCGGCCAGCTCCACCACGGCGGACAGGATGACGTCCAGTTCCATGGGGCGGCCGCGCTCCAGGTCGTGCAGGGTCGAGGTGCGGTGGTCGCCGGCGCGCTCGGCCCCGGCCAGGCGCCGGTCGATGGAGACGGCGGGGCGCACGCCCAGCCGCGCGGCCACGTCCAGGGTCTCGGCCATCATGGTGCGGGCCAGCTCCCTGGTCGGGCGGTTGCGGCAGATCTGCACCATGGTGGAGCGGCTCAGCGCGCTCAGCGGGTTGAAGACGATGTTGCCCATCAGCTTCACCCAGATGTCCTCGCGCAGGTCCCGCTCGATCGGACACTTGAGCCCGCCCGCCTCCATCGCGGCCTGGAGGTCGCGGCAGCGCCGGGAGGAGGAGCGGTCCGGCTCGCCGATGGAGAACCGGGTCCCCTCGATGTGCCGGATCACGCCGGGTCCGGCGATCTCGGTGGCCGCGTAGACCACACAGCCCACGGCGCGCTCGACCGGTATCGTCCGGCTGACCGCGCCGCCGGGGTCCACGCTCTCGATCCGGTGTCCGGCCAGGGGCCCCTCGATCCCGTGGAAGTACCACCAGGGGATGCCGTTCTGGGCGGCGACGACCATGGTGGAGGGGCCCATCAGGGGACGCAGCAGCGGGCCGCAGGCCGCGTAGTGCTGGGCCTTCAGGCCGAGGATGACGGCGTCCACGGGCCCGACCTCGGTGGGGTCGTCGGTCGCGTGGGGGTGCGCGTCGAAGTCCCCGCGCGGGCTGAGGACCCGGACTCCCCGCTCGCGCAGGGCCCGCAGGTGCTCGCCGCGCGCGATGAGGTGCACGTCGGCCCCGCCCCTGTGCAGCGCGGCTCCCGCGTAGGCGCCGATCGCTCCGGCGCCGAGTACGGCGATTCGCATGAGGACTCCTTTCCATAAAATACTGTATACAGTATGCTTCGGGGCAGCGTTCTTCACCCGACCACAGGGAGAGAAGGAATGCCCGACCCGGTTGCCCCGGAAACTTCTCCGCTTCTTCCCGGAAAAAGCCGCCCGCGCGCACCGCTGCCCTGGACCAGGGCGCGAGAGCTGGCGTGGGCGACCGGCGCCGAGGGTGGACAGCCCATGGCCGAGGAGCCGCTCGACGGCGCCCTCGGTGCCACCCTCGGCGCCGACCTCGTCTCGGCGGTCGACGTCCCGGTGCTGGACAGCGCGGCCATGGACGGGTACGCGGTGGCCGGTGAGGGCCCCTGGACCGTCCTCGGCCGCTCGCTCGCCGGGCGGCGGGGACCCGTCGTCCGCCTGAACCCGGGGGAGGCGGTGGAGGTCGCCACGGGCGCCGTCGTGCCGGAGGGCACCACCGCCGTCCTCCCCTGGGAGCGGGCGGCGGTGTCCTCCGGGCGCGTGCGCGGCGCGGCCGAGACCGGCAGGCACATCCGCCGCAAGGGCGAGACCACCCCCGCCGGGGCGCTGGCCGCGCGCCGGGGCAGCCCCGTCACCCCCGCCCTCCTGGGACTGGCCGCGAGCCTGGGCCTGGACACGCTGCCCGTGGTCCGCCCCGCGGTGCGCGTCCTGGTCACCGGGGACGAGGTCGTGCGCCAGGGGAGACCGCGCCCGGGCACCGTGCGCGACGCGATCGGCCCGCTGCTCCCCGGCCTGGTCGCCTGGGCCGGAGGGCGCTGCCTGCCCCCGCTGGCGGTCGCCGACCGCGGCCGGGACACGGCCCGCGCCCTGGAGGCGTCCGGGCCCTCCGAGGTCGTCGCGGTCTGCGGCTCCTCCTCGGCCGGGCCCGCCGACCACCTGCGCCGGGTGCTCACCGCGCTCGGCGCGCGGATGGTCGTCGACGGGGTGGCCTGCCGCCCGGGGCACCCGCAGGTGCTGGCCGTGCTGCCCTCGGGAACCGTGGTCGTGGGACTGCCGGGCAACCCCGGTGCCGCGCTGGCCGCCGCGCTCACCCTGCTCGTCCCGGTGCTCGCCGGTCGCGCGGACCGGCGCGACCCCGCCCACCTCGGCCGACGGGTCCGGCTCATCGGACCGACCCGGCCGCACCCGACCGACACCCGCCTGGTGCCGGTGCGCGTCAGCCGCGACCTGGCGGTGGAACTGCCCGGCACCGGCTCGGCCGACCTGCGCGCCGCCGCCGTCGCCGACGCCCTCGCGGTCGTGCCGCCCGGCCGCCGGACGGGGCGCGTCGAACTCGTGGAGCTGCGGTGAGGGCACACGCGGCCGCCGCCTTTTGTACACTGTCTACAAAGCCCACGCATCCGGATGGAGCCGCCCTATGTCCCCACAGGGGTTGAACGCCGTGGCGGGACGGGTCCAGCGCCCCGTGCCGCTGCGTGAAGCCGTGTACGAGGCCATCCTCGACCTGATCACCAACCGGTCGCTCTCACCCGGCCAGCACCTGGTGGAGACCGAGCTGGCCCAGACCCTCGGCGTCTCGCGCCAGCCGGTCCGCGAGGCGATGCAGCGGCTCAGCAACGAGGGGTGGGTGGACCTGCGGCCGGGGTACGGGGCGTTCGTGCACACGCCCACCGAGAGTGAGGCCGACCAGCTCCTGGCCGTGCGCGCCCTGCTGGAGACGGAGTCGGCCCGCCTGGCCGCGCAGAACGCCTCGACCGAGCAGATCGCAACGATGCGCGACCTGGTCGCCGCCGGGCGCGCGGCCACCGACCGCGCCGACACCGACGCGGTCGTCCAGGCCAACGCCGACTTCCACCGCACCGTCACCGAGGCCTCGGGCAACCGGGTGCTCGCCGAGCTGGCCGCGCAGGTCGACCGGCGGGTGCGCTGGTACTACGCCCCGGTCGCCCGCGTCCGCGGCGCCGCCTCCTGGGACGAGCACTCCGCCCTCGTCGACGTCATCGAGGGCCGTGACGCGGACGCGGCTCTGCGGCTGATGAGCGAGCACACCGAGCGCACCCGCCGCACCTACCACGAGCAGGTGGACGGCGTGGAGGCCTGAGCCGCCCCGCGCCCGTCCCCTCACCCGCGGCGGCTCAGGCCTCCACGACCCGGTACGCGCCGCCGTCGTCGTCGCGGGTCAGGTAGCCCTCGTCCACGAGGTGGCGGCGCATGGCCGAGTGGTCGTCGCAGCAGGACCGCAGGGCGGCGTTCACCTGCTTCTCGGTGTAGGTCGCCCCGGGGGCGAAGAACCGGTCGGTGATCCGCGCGAACACCCGCAGGCGCAGCTCGCGCCTGGCGGGCAGCGAGCTCAGCCGCCCGTCGTGGAACAGTGCGTCCACCGGATCCCGGCGCGCGGGCCGGTGCTCCTCCAGAGCGGTGGAGAACACCTCCGGCACGCACACCACGCGGCCGTCGTCCTCGCGCACCAGGCCCGCGTCCGAGAGCCGGGCCAGGTTCCGGCGTCCCCGCCCGTCCGCGCGGACCTCCCCGGCGGGCAGCCCCCCGGCTCCCGCGCCGACCACGCGGGCGTAGAGCGCCAGGCGGTCGGGGTCGGCCAGGGAGGAGACGATCTGGGTGGGGTGCGGCAACGGTGAGCCCTTCTCCGGGTAGGTGTGGGGCGACCCTAGGACGCGGCCCCGGGGCGGGTCCAGGCGTTTTCCAGCCCGGTGCCCGGGGCCCGCTCCCTTTGCCGCGACCTTGTACCCGCAGCGAGGTCCGAGCGCCGACAGCGGCTACGAGTACGAGACCATCGCGGTTCAGCGCTCCGCGAGCAGCCGCTCGACCACCCGGCCCACACCGTCCTCGTTGGCTGGCGGGGCCACCCGCAGCCCCAGCGCCGGGTCGAGCAGGTCCGGGTGCCCGCTGGCCATGGCGTACCCCCCGCCCGCCCAGGACAGCGCGGCCAGGTCGTTGGGCATGTCGCCGAAGGCCACCACCTCCTCGGCGGCCACCCCCCACCGCTCGCAGACCATCGCGAGGGTGCTGCCCTTGTTCACGCCCGGCGCGCTCAGCTCCAGCAGGCTGTAGCTGCCGGAGAAGGTCACCTCCGCCAGCGACCCGACCGCCGCCGCGACCGTATCGTGCAGCTCCTCCACCCGCATGTCGCGGGAGCGCACGAGCATCTTGGTGATCGGGGTGGCCCGCCTCAACAGGGTCTCGGTGTCCTCCAGCACCTCGCGCACCCACTCACCGGACAGCCACGGCTCCAGGTGGTAGTCGGCGTCGTGGAAGAAGTCGGTGCCGGTCTCGATGCCGTAGCCGATCCCCGGCAGCTCCGCGTTGACCTTCTCGACCACCGAACGGGCGGTCTCCGGGGAGATGGCGCGTACCAGCGGTTCGTCGCCGGGCACGTGGGCCAGCGAGCCGTTGCCGCAGAGCACGGCGGCGCAGGGGAGCTGCTCGGCGATGTGCTGCGTGGTCCGCGGCGGTCGCGCGGTGGAGACCACCACCCTGACGCCCGCCTCCGCGGCGGCGACCAGCGCCAGCCGGTTGCGTTCGGAGACCAGGCCCCCCGCGTCCAGGAGTGTGCCGTCGAGATCGGTCGCGATAACCCGGGGAAAGACCATGGTGGGCATTATGTCTGTTCCCGGTGACGTTGCGAAACGGTTTCGACCCGTCTCACACGAGCGGGAGCAGGGAGCCGAAGGCCGCCGGGACCCGTTCCACCACCCCGCCCCGGAACACGTCGTACAGGTCCAGGGACTCCAGGTGGACGTAGCCGATGTGGCAGTCGCAGCTGGTCAGCGGGCACGCACGGGGGCCGAGCCTGGCGGCGAACGAGCCGTCGTACAGGTTGCCCATCGGCGTGTCCACGAAGTGGCACCGGCGCACGTCGCCGTCGCCGTTCACGGACAGCACAGTGTCACCGGTACGGCAGGGCAGACCCCGGCTGGGGTGGGGATCGCGGCTGTAGTGGAAGTGGGGGTCCAGGGCCTGCCACAGCTCGGCCTCGGCGTCGGTGTAGGTGCGCCCCTCGGCGGCGTTCACCCACAGGTACACCCGCTCGGGCAGTTCGGCGCGCATCCGCCGGGCCGCCTCGAGGTGCTCCGGTTCGCCGACCACGCCGACGCTGAACCGCACCCCCATCCCGTCCAGCTCGCGCGCCTTGGTCAGGAATCGCTCATGGGTCACCTGACCGGGGTGGTAGGTGGTCCACAGCGCGGCGGTGCCGGTGTCGCAGTCGGCCAGCCAGCCCAGACGGCCGCTCAGGTTGGTCTGGATGGCCACCCGTTCCACGTGCGGCAGGTGGCTGAGCCGGATGATCGCGCTCCGGTACCAGGACCGCACCAGCCCCTCGCCCCACGGGGTGAACAGCACCGAGACCCGGGTGCCGGGGTGCTCCGCCTCCAGCGCGGACACCCAGCCGGTGAAGCGCTCCAGCGCGGCGCGGTCGGCGCGCAGCGTCTCGGGGTTGTCGCGCCGCTTGGCGAAGGGGCAGTACGGGCAGTCGTAGTCGCAGCTGGCCAGCGGGCCGCGGTAGAGCAGGGTCAGGTGCGGCGGGAGCGCGAAGGCCCGGGCCGGGGACGAAGAGGAAGGGGTCACCGCGCTCACCGGGCCTCGTAGTCGGCCATCAGGGCCGCCACCCCGGCGGAGAAGAACATCGGTCCCACCGCGTCGGAGTGCGCGAGCCCCTCCGGGGTCAGCCTCAGCAGGTCCGGCGCGCCGTCCCGCTCCAGCCAGCCGCGCCCGTCGAGCACCGCCAGGGTCGCGGCGAAGTCCTCCTCGGGGCGGGAGCCGAACCGGTCGGTGTAGGCGGCGGTGTCCATCCCCTCCGCGAGCAGCAGCGACTGGAGCAGGTGGCGGCGGCGCCGCTCGTCTTCGTCCATGCGGAACCCCACCTCGGCCCGTCCGAAATCCGCTTGGTCGCGGCTCGTGTAGTCGGCGATGATCGACCGCACCTGCCCCACGCCCACGGCGTAGTCGAAGGAGTAGTGCGCGGCGGAGGTGTAGGATCGCGCCCCGCAGCCCAGCCCCACCATGCCGTCGGTCTGGCAGGAGTGGTCCGGGGCCTGCGTCTTCGGGGCGTCCGCCCGCCGGAACATGCGCATGGACACCTGCTCGTAGCCGCGTTCGCGCAGGTGGTCGCGGCCCTGCCGGTACAGGCCCAGCCGGTGGTCGTCCCACGCGCGGGCTCGGCGGCCCAGCCCGGTGAGCGGGCGCACGTACAGCGGGTACAGGTAGACCTCCTCGGGCTCCCACTCCAGCGCCGTGTCCAGGGAGTAGGCCCAGGTGCGGGCGTCCTGGCGGTCGATGCCGTAGATGAGGTCGAGGTTGAGGTCGGCCGAGGCGTGCTCGCGGATCGCGGCCAGCGCCCGGTCCACCTCGGCGCGCTTCTGCGGACGCCCGGCCGCGTGCGCCTCGGCGTCCAGGAAGCTCTGCACGCCCATGCTGATCCGGGTGGCGCCGCGCGCGTCGAGCACCGCCAGCCGGTCGGGCGTGGCCGTGGCCGGAGAGGTCTCCACCGACACCGGGATCGCCGACAGGTCCACCCCGAAGGCGCGCTCGGTGAGGTCGTAGACCCGGGTGAGCTCCTCGGCGGTCAGGTAGGTGGGGGTGCCGCCGCCCAGGGCGGCCCGGGCGAAGGCGGCGCCCTCCGGAAGCGTCCCGGCCACCGCCTCCGCCTGGCGCTCCAGCGCGTCCAGGTAGGCGGTGACCTGCTCGACCGGGGGAGTGGAGCGGGTGAACAGGTTGCAGAACCCGCAGCGCATCTCGCAGAACGGGATGTGCGCGTACAGCGACAGCGCGCCGACGTCCTCGCCGCGCCACAGGTCGGCGAGCGCGGGGCGCTCGGTGAAGGGCCGGTAGGCGCTCTTGTGCGGGTAGGCGTAGACGTAGGACTGGTAGGGGGAGTCGGCGCGCACCGGTTCGGGGCGCGGGGTCAGGGTGGTGGTCACGCGGTCGCCTCCTGTGCGTCGGCGGGAGCGGTGCGTCCCCGGGGCAGGAACGCGTGGGCGTAGGGGACCGTCCACACGGTCTCGTGGCCGATCCGGTGGCCGGTGTAGCCGTCCTCCCCGTAGGCGGTGCCGTGGTCGGAGCACACGATCGCGAAGCAGGGGCGGCGGGCCGACATCGCGGCCAGCAGCGGCGGCAGGTGCCGGTCCACGTACTCCAGGGCCGCGGCGTGGCTCTCCCGGGTGTCGCCGTCCTCCCGGACGGCCCCGGGCAGGTGGAACCAGTTGGGCTGGTGCAGCGCCGACACGTTGAGCAGCAGGAACAGCGGCTGGTCCGCGGGGCGCTCCCCGGCGATCCGGGCCGCGCACGCCACCTGGTTCTCGAAGGAGCGGGGGTCGGTCACGCCGAAGGACTCCTCCCAGTGGCTCTCGGCGAACATGTCCGGGATGACCGAGCCCACCGCCGACCGCCGGTTGAAGAAGCCCGTGCCCCCCACGCAGGCCGTGTGGTACCCGGCCCGGGCCAGCCCCGAGGCCAGGTCGGGCGCCTCGAAGGTCCAGGTGCCGGGCGCGGTGGACACGCTGCCGGGGAACGCGGCGGCGAACAGGCGCGGGTGCGGCCCGGGGGAGGCGGGGGTGGGCAGGAACCCGGCGAGCATCGCCAGGTGGGAGGCGTAGGTGAAGCTCGCGGGCGCGTGCCTGCGCTCCCACCGCCCGTCCGGCAGCAGCCGGGCCAGGTTCGGGGTGCGTCCCGCCTCGGCCAGCTCGGCGGCAACGTCGTGGCGGAGGGTGTCCAGGGTGAGCAGCAGGATGTCGTGCGTGCCCACCACGGCGTTCATGTCGGGTGCGGTGCTGTTCATACGCTCTCGGGTTCGGGGACGGGGAAACGGCCGGTGGTCAGGGCGTGCAGCTGCTCGGCGTAGGTGTCGCGGCCCTCGTGCAGGACGCCGGGGAGCAGGTCGCCGAAGGCGTTGACCTCGCACACGGCGAACTCCCGCCACCCCGGGGAGGCCAGCAGGTCCACCCCGGCGTACAGGGTGCGCGGGAAGCACGCGGCGGCGGCCTCGGCCGTGGCCATCGCCTGCTCCCAGGAGTGGGGGTCCACCGACTCCCGCAGGGCCGCCAGGTCGCCCCGGGCGTTGCCCAGGTGCAGGTTGGTCATGGGCGAGGACGAGGAGCGCACCACGACGTGGGCGGCCCGGCCCGCGACCACCACCACGCGCAGGTCAACGGTCCTGCCCGCGAACCCCGCCTTGGGCACCCACCGCTCCACGTGCAGGTGGTCGGGGGCCAGGGCGTCCACCACCGCCGCGACGTCCTCCTCGCGGGTGTAGGTGCGCAGCCGCAGGCTGTTGTACAGCTCCACGGAGCCGTCGGCGCCCCGGACCAGGTCGGCCGAGGTGACCGCGCGGACCCGTCCGCCCGAGGCGGTGGCCAGCGCCACCACGCCGGAGGCCGAGGAACCGTGCGCGGGCTTGACGAACACCCTCGGCCAGCGGTGGGCCTCCATCGCCGCGCGCAGCGACGCGTAGCCGGTGACCGGTCCGGGCAGGGCGGGCGGCACCGGCACCCCGGCCGCCGCCAGGCGGGCGTGGCAGCGCCGCTTGTCGCACATGTCCACCAGGTCGGCGGGCTCCTGGAGCAGGGCCGCGCCCGGTGTGGCGCGCACCGCCTCGGCGAGACGGTCCAGCGCGGCCCGGAACCCGGCGTGCTGGTCGCCGGTGCCCTCGGCCCGGTACAGGTCGGGGGTGTGCTCCCAGCCCCGCAGCAGGCGCTCGGTCTCGGCGTCGCCGCCGGGGGAGTCCACCCGGACCAGGGCGTCCCGCGGCAGCTCCACCGGCCCGGCGGCCAGATCGCGCCACGGCACGACCACCGGCCCGGGCAGGCCGAGGGCCCCGGCCGCGGCGTCGAACAGTTCCAGGCGCCGGTGGCCGGGGACCCCGACGACGACCAGAGGCCGTCCCGGGGTCACTCCGCGACCGCGGTGTAGTAGTACGGCTCGCCGCCCCCGTGGGTGTACGGCTCCCGGTGCTCGGACAGGTCCACCTCCACGCCCGGCAGGGCGGCGCGGATCCGCGCCTGCACGTCCTCGGACAGGTAGTGGTGGTGCAGGTCCAGGCGGCGCAGCCCCGCGAACGCGGACGCGGACTCCACCAGGGCCTCTCCGCCCTTGTCGGTGAGGATGCCCAGGGACAGGTCCAGGACGTCCAGGGAGGACACGACGGGGGCCTCGGCCAGGACGGGGACCCACTCGTCCACGTCCTCGGCGTTGCGCAGGCCCAGGTAGCGCAGTTCGGGGAAGGCCTCGCCGGAGAGCACCCGCGCCAGGTCGTCCGGGGTGGTGTCGCCCCGGTACTGCTCGCAGCCCAGCCACAGTTCGAGGTTCTCCAGGGAGGGCAGCGGCGAGGCGGCGACCTCGCGCGAGACCTGGCCGGGCAGGCCGCCGGTCTGGAGTACCAGGGTCCGCAGGCCGGTGTGCTCGGCCAGGGCCAGCTCCAGCTTGCCGTCGCCCAGGTAGGGGTCGCCGGTGCCGCGCACGGTCAGTTCCTCCAGCAGGGGGAACGCCGCCACCAGGGGGGCCAGGTCGGTCTGGTGGATCCAGGAGATCTCGTACTCCTCCTGGAGGATCTCGCCGAAGAACAGCGCCCGCAGCTCGGGGAACGCGTCGGCGCGGGCGATGAGCGCGTCGCGCGGGACGGTCGAGGGCGGCTCCTCCTCGAAGTCGCCCCAGCCGCCGACGATCAGGGCCCGGATCCGGCCGGTGTCCACGGCCGCGAGGAAACGGGCGAAGTAGTCCCCGAAGTCCTCGGCCGGGTAGACCGACGAGACGCGCAGCCGCCACGCCACCGAGCCGGGGTCGGCGATCGCCGCGGCCAGCGCCTCGGGGGACTGGGGCGGGTCCTCGGTGTAGGTGCCGCCCTCCTCGGTGTCGACCGCGGGGAACTCGACCACGGGCAGGCCCGCGAACTCGGTGATGTGGTGGTTGTTCGGCACAGGGGGCTCCTACCTCGGGGTTTCGGGCAGGAACATATCTAGCAGCCCGGAGTGACAGGACGGACGGCGCGGGCCCTACTCGGCGACGGCCGTGTAGTAGCAGGCCGAGTCGTAGTCGAAGTCCTCGTCCTCCCAGTCACTGCCGACCTCGCGCTCGGACAGGTCCACGTCCACACCGGTCCCGGCGAAGGCGGCCCGGACGTGCTCCTGCACGGCCTCGGACAGGTAGTGGTGGCGCAGGTCGAGCCGCTTCAGGTGCGCGAAGGCGGGCGCGGCCTCGACCAGGGCCCGAGCGCCCTTGTCGGTGAGGGTGCCCAGGGACAGGTCCAGGGTGTGCAGGCGGGAGGTGACGGACGCCGCGGCGAGGACCGGGACCCAGTCGTCGGTGTGCTCGGCGTTGCGCAGGCCCAGCGAGCGCAGCGCGGGGAAGGCCTCGCCGGACAGGACCGGGGCGAGGTCCCCCGGGGTCGTGTCGCCCCCGTAGTCCTCCACACCCAGCCACAGCTCCAGGTGCTCCAGGTTCGGCAGTCCGGACGAGACGACCTCGCGGGTGAGCTTCGCGGGCAGTCCGCCGCCCTGGAGGGTGAGGCGGCGCAGCGAGTCGTGCCGGGGCACGTGCAGGCTCATCTCGCCCGTGCCGCGCACCGCGAACTCCGTCAGCCGGGGGAAGGCGGCCAGGACCGGGGCCATGTCGCCCAGCTCGATCCACGAGACCTCGATCTGCTCGAAGGTCACGTCGCAGTAGAAGAGGGAGCGCACCCCGGTCAGGTCCGGCGCCACCTCCAGGAGGGCGCGCTTGAGGGGGTCGGGACACTGCACGGAGAAGGTCTCCCGCATGTCCCCGAGCACGACGGCGGAGACCCGGTCCTGGTCCACCTGCGCGATGAACCGCCGGTAGTCGTCCAGGGGCTCCTCATCGTCGCTGAGGCGCCAGGCCGCCGACCCGGGGTCGGCCAGGGCCGCGGCCAGCGCCGGGGGCGGGTACGGGCCGGGGTCGGTGAAGCTCCCGCCCCGCCACTTCGCCCTCTCACGCTCCTTCTCGGCCTCCCGGGTCCACCCCTCTGAGGAGCGGTACTCCACGACGGGCAGTCCGGCGAACTCGGTCAGGTGGGCGTCGAAGGCCACGGGATCTCCCAGGGGGTGCGACGGGGTGTCGCGTCCATACCTACCAGCGAGCCCCGACAGCCCGGGCCGTCCGTGTCCGGGCGGCCCGGGGCTCCCCGGCGGTTCCCGGGACTACTCCGACACGGCCGTGTAGTAGTAGAGCTCGGTCTCCTCGCCGTAGGCGTCGGCCTCCGGCTCCTGCCCGTCCGACAGGTCGGTCTCCACCCCGGCTCGGGTGAACACCGCGCGGACCTCCTTCTCCGCGTCCTCGGACAGGTAGTGGTGGTGCAGGTCCAGACGCCTGAGGCCGCGGAACACGGGCGACTCCAGCAGGGGCGGGACGTCCTCGTCGCGCAGGGTGCCCAGGGACAGGTCCAGGGTGTGCAGGCGGGAGGTGACGGGGGCCTCGGCGAGCGCGCGCACCCACGCGCCGGTGTGCTCTGCGTTGCGCAGGCCCAGCGAGCGCAGCGCTGGGAAGGCCCCGCCGGACAGGACGGGGGCGAGGTCCCGCGCCGTGGTGTCGCCGCCGTAGCCGTCCACTCCCAGCCACAGCTCCAGGTGCTCCAGGGCGGGGAGCCGTGCGGAGACGACCTCCCGGGTCAGCCGCGCGGGCAGTCCCCCGCCCTGGAGGGCGAGGCTGCGCAGCCCGTCGTGCTCCAGCGCCTCCAGGCCCAGGTGCATGGTGCCGCGCGCGGCGAACCCGGTCAGCCGGGGAAAGGCGTTCACCAGCGGGGACAGGTCCCCGTGCTGGATCCACGAGGCCTCGCATTCGTCGCAGATCAGGTCCGCGTAGAAGAGGGAGCGCAGACCGGGCAGGCGCGGTGCCGCCTCCGCCAGGGCGTCGCGGACGGCGTCGGAGGACTCCACCTCGAAACCGGTCACCAGGCCGCCGACGACGAGGGCGCGGACCGCGGCCGGGTCACCGACGAACTCCAGGAACCCCTCCAGGTACTCCCGGGGGTCCTCCGGGAGGTCGTCCCCGTACCGGTCCAACCGCCAGGCCACCGCCCCGGGGTCGGCCAGGCCGTCCCGCAGCGGGGACCGGACGCCGGGCGGGACGGTCTCCCCGCTCCGTTCCAGGCGGCGCGCCTCCGCGTAGTCCAGGACGGGCAGCCCGGCGAACTCGGTCAGGTGGTCGTGGAAGGTCAAGGGGGCTCCCGGAGTCTCGGAGGGTGTGTGCGGCCATGCATAGCAGCACACTCCGACACCGAGGCCTCCGCCGGCACCGCCCCCATGGTGGGGCACTCCAGGACGTCCGGCGCCCCGCAGGACCCGCCCTCCGGCGACGGGGAGTCCGCCACCGTCCCGTGCGCGCTCGCCCTGCGCGCCATCCCCGACCGGTACCGCGCCCTGTCCGAGACGCACCGCGTCCTGCGGCTGGGCGGGGTCGCGAGATCCGGCCCTTCGCCTCGGGGGCAGGGGGTTGTCCGAAAACCGTGAGCACACGGCTCTCCGGGGCCGTTGCGGCGCTTCGGCGGGACTTCCCGCGGGTGCGGTGTGACAGTGGTCCCATGGCTACGCACAGCGAACTGCGAGACTTCTGGGAACGCCGTCTCGAAGGCGACTGGACCGAGAGCGGCGTCGGCTACCGGGCCCTGGGCCGCCCCTTCAACACGTGGATGTACAAGGTGCGCGAGGAGGTGTTCCTGCGCGAGGCCGCCCGGCTGACCCCCGGCCGGTCCGGCGCCAGCGTCCTCGACGTCGGCAGCGGCACCGGCTTCTACGTGCGCCTGTGGGAGCGGATGGGCGTCGGTGACGTCACCGGGTGCGACATGACCGACGCCGCCGTGCAGCGCCTGCGCGGCAGGTTCCCCGACCACAGGTTCGTCCGCCAGGACGCCGCCGACCTCGACGCCTTCGACGACGACTCCTTCGACGCGCTGTCCTGCATGGACGTGCTCTTCCACATCACCGACGACGAGCGCTACACCCGGGCCCTCGGCGAGTTCTCCCGGGTGCTGCGCCCCGGCGGTCTCCTCGTCATCTCCGAGAACTGCCTGCGCCGCCCCGAGCAGCGCGGCGAGCACCAGGTCAACCGCACCCTGGAGTGGATCACCGACACCGCGGACCGGGCCGGGTTCGACCTGGTCCGCCGGGTGCCCATGCTCATGCTGATGAACGCCCAGGTGGACGCCCCCGCGCCCTGGCGCAAGGCGTGGGGAGGGGCCCTGCGCGCGGCCACCCTCACCGCGCCGACCGGGTGGCTCGCGGGCGCGGCGCTCTATCCGCTGGAGCGGCGCCTGGTCCGGGGCCGCAGTGAGAGCCCGACCACGGAGCTGGTGGCGTTCCGCCGCCGGGAACGGGGGTAGGAGGAGAGTCCTGTGTCACGGGAGACACGGGGCGGGCGCGCCGCCGTCCGCCGGTGTCCCGGGATACGGTTGACGTCCACTTTGTACCAGGGGCGTCCGCGGTCGGGCCCGGCACCGCGGAGGTCCCTGCCCGGGAGGCGACTGTGCGACGCTCCACCATCACCTCGGTGGCCAAGTGGGGGCTCGTCGGGCTGGTGACCACCCAGGTCGCCGTGGCCGCGACCCTCATGGGGGTCAACCACTGGCGCAGGAAGGTGCGGCCGCGCCGGGCCTTCTTCCCCCGCACGGCGCCCGCCGAGCTGCCGGTGGGCGACACCGGGACCACGGCGACCGTGTACACCTACGGCGAGGACCTGTTCGAGGACATGATCGCGGCGATCCGGGGAGCCCGGCGCCGCGTCCTGTTCGAGTCCTACATCATCAAGGACGACCGGGTGGGCCAGCGGTTCAAGCGCGCGCTCATCGAGGCGGCCGACCGGGGCGTCGAGGTGTACGTCGTCTACGACGGCTTCGCGAACCTGGTGGTGCCCCGGTCCTTCTTCCGCTTCCCGTCCAACGTCCACGTGCTGGAGTACCCGGCCCTCCGGCCCGGCGTGCTGCTGCTGAACATCCGCAAGTCCGGCCGGGACCACCGCAAGATCCTCACCGTCGACGGCGAGGTGGGCTTCGTCGGCGGGTACAACGTGGGCTCGCTCTACGCCACCGACTGGCGCGACACCCACATGCGCGTGACCGGCCCGGCGGTGTGGGAGCTGGAGAACGCCTTCAGCGACTTCTGGAACATGAACCGGCGGTCCCTCCAGCCCGAGCTGGAGAACTTCGGCGACCCCGACTGGGACGCGCACTTCCGCGTGCACCGCAACGTGCCCGAGATGCTCATCTATCCCATCCGGGCGATGTTCCTGGAGGCCATCGACCGGGCCAAGGAGCGGGTGCTGTTCACCCAGGCCTACTTCATGCCCGACCGGGAGTTCCAGAACGCCCTGGTCGCGGCGGTGGAGCGCGGCGTGGACGTCAACATCCTCGTACCGGAGGAGTCCAACCACGTCGTCGCGGACTGGATCTCCCGCAGCCAGTACTCGGTGCTGCTGCGCGGCGGCGTGCGCCTGTGGCTGTACCGCAACGCCATGGTGCACGCCAAGACGGCGACGGTGGACGGCCGCTGGTCCACGATCGGCACCGCCAACGTGGACCGGCTGAGCCTGACGGGCAACTACGAGATCAACGTGGAGATCTTCGACGAGGGCGTGGCCGCACACCTGGAGGAGGTCTTCGCCAACGACCTCGCCAACGCCCGCGAGCTGACCGAGTGGGAGTGGCGTGACCGCCCCTGGTACGCCAAGTTCGGCGAGGCCGTGCTGGCGCCCTGGCGGCCCTTCCTGTGATCGGCTACGTGCTCCGGCCGCGGCGTTGGACCGTGTTCGGCGGGCCGCCGGGCCAACGCCCGCTCAGGAGCGGCGTCGCTTGGGCGGCGGCCCCAGCCGGTTGGGGAAGAACGGGTCCGGGTCCGTCTTGCGGGGCCGGGGCCCGCCCCAGTGCTGGGGGCCCGGGTGAGGGGTGCGGTGGAGCGCCCCGGCGATGGCGGCGGGCGAGCCGCCCCGCTGCCGGGCGGGTGTTCTGTCCGGTTCCTCCGCCTGTCCGTCCCGGAAGTGCTCCGCGTGCGCCATCCGTGTGACCTCCCCCGTCCGGTACCTGCTCCCACCCCATGATCGGACGAGCCGCCCCCGGTGTCATGGCGACACGTGGGGGAAACGGCACCGATGACCGGGGAGAACGCGGACGCGCGGGGCCCGGTCACGGGTCGGTCGGCTCCGGGGCCGCGCCGGACGGCCGCCGGGTCGCGCGCCCGTCACCCGTCCGCCGCGGCGTGCCGCTCACTGGCGCGCCGGATGCGGCGCTGGACGAGGCCGCGGACGCCCGGGAGCAGGACGGCCCGGATCGCCAGGTCGTTCATCCACACGTGCGCGCGGCTGGAGGGGGCGTACTGGCGCGTTCCCCGCCGGGCGAGCGCCTGCCGCCTGCGGGTCTCGGGGCGCAGGCCCGCCTCCCACCGCGCCAGGGCCCCGGTGACGTCGCCGCCGTGCCGCTCCAGGGCGTCGCCGAGCCGGTCGGCGCCACTGAGGGCGAGGGCCGCGCCGTACCCGGCGAACAGGGAGGGGCACCAGGCCGCGTCGCCCAGCAGCACGACCCGGCCGCGGCTCCACCGGTCCGCGCGGACCTGGCTGACGGAGTCGAAGTAGGCGCCGGACGGGTCGGCGCGCAACTGGCGGAGCACGTCGGGCACGCCCCCGCCGAGGTCGCCGAACGCCGCGGTGAGCGCCCGGACCGGCCCCCGGGCCAGTTCGGCGTCCGGATCCGCGCAGCGGTAGGTGAAGAAGGCCGACGACCGGCCCGGACCGAGGTTGACGACCGCCGCCGTGCGCCCCGGCCCGATGAACGTGGTGCCGGTCCCCTCGGGCACGTCCTCGGGGAGCCGGTCGAGCGGGAGCGCGCCCACGACGTGGTCCAGGTCGACGCGGAAGTCCTCCTCCGGGCCGAACACGGCGGCGCGGACGCCGGAGCGCAGCCCGTCGGCGCCGACGAGCAGGTCGGCGCGCTCGGTGGTGCCGTCGCTGAGCCCGACCCGGACGCCGTCGGCGTCCTGGGCCACGTCCACGGCGGTGGTGCCGAATCGCAGGACCGCGCTACCGCGCACGGCCTCGTACAGCGCCGACTCCAGGTTCTCCCGGAACACGGTGAGCGCCCGGTCACCGAGGGCGGCCTTGGCGATCTCGGGAGGGACGGCGAACTTGCGCCGACCGTCGGCCCTCACCAGGACCGTGGAGAACAGGCCGATGTCGCTGGCCGAGAGCGCGGGGACGAGGCCGAGGCGCTCGGCCGCGTCGTATCCCCACCCGACCAGGTTCACCATGTAGCCGCCTCTGCGGCGGGCCGGGGCGCGCTCGACCACGAGCGTCTCCCAACCGGCCCGGTGGAGCCGTAGCGCGGTGGCGAGCCCGGCGATGCCCGCGCCGACGATCACCGCCCGCCCCGGGGGCGAGTCGCCGCCTCCGCCACCGACACGCTGGGAGGAGTCCCCGTCGTTCGTCACCGCGACCTCCGGACCACATTGGTATGAGCAAGCGTTCATTCAAGTATGAGCACGTGTTCATACCAAGCGCAAGCCGGGGCCCGGTGTGCGGCGGCCGACCGCGCCGGGGCCGTTCGAGGACCTAGACTTCCTGGCATGCCACGTGGTGTCGCCATCCCCGAACTCAGGCAGCGGCTCTTCTCCGCGGTCGAGCGGGTGATCGTCCGGGAGGGGCCGGGCGGACTCAGCGGCCGGGCCGTCACGCGCGAGGCCGGTGTCGCCACCGGGCTGCTGTACGCCCACTTCGCGGACACCGACGACTTCCTGGCCGCCTACGCCGTCGACCGGGGCTTCCAGGTCTGCGCCGGGGCCGCGTCCCTGCCGGAGCGCGCCGGTACGGGCGCGGTCGCGGACAACCTGGCCAGGGCTGTGCTGGCGACCCCGCCGACGGTCCTCCTGGCGCTGACCAGGCTCATGGCCTCCCGGCCGGAGCTGGCCGGACGCGTGCGCGCGGTCCTCGGCGACCGCACGGCCGGTCTGGAGGCGGTCGAGACCGCGGCCGCGGACTACCTCACCGCGGAGCGGCGCCTGGGGCGCCTCCACGGGAGTGCCGACCCCGAGGCGCTGGCGCTGGCGGTGGTCGGCGCGGTCCACCACCTCGTGCTCACCGGTGCGAGGGACTCCGTGGTCGGCGACCGGGTCCGGCGGACGGTGGCCGCGCTGCTCGCGGGTTTCACGGAGGCGGCCGACCGGCGGTAGCCACCTGTGGGGGCCGTTACGGGGTGGAGCTCGTGACGGGCCCCGGAACGCGCCGTACGGACCCTGGGAAGACCGACTGCGACCCCCGAGACGCAGCCTCGTGTCGTAAGGGCTCGCTCCGTCTGGCTCGCCGATCTGAGCGGCCCCAGCCGCGGGGGGTCTCCCCCGAAAAGCATCGCGGGCTGCGGCGAGCCGGTCGAAGACCGGCTCGCCGCAGCCCGCGCCGTGCGGCCCCGGCAGGATTCGAACCTGCGGCACCCGCTTTAGGAGAGCGGTGCTCTATCCCCTGAGCTACGGAGCCATGGGTCTGGTGCGGGTATGTCTTACCCCGTCACGGGACCAAGCCTAACCCAGGATGGACGTGGATGGGGTGTCGGTCCGCCTCCGGCGGGGGCGGTTGGGGGACTCTGCGTGCATGGCGGAGTACGCTGACCTACGATTGGTTGTCCTGGTGCGGTGTGACGTTGTTCATGGCGCATGTCGTGTTATGGCCGCATATGTACCCTCGATAACGATGGGGGCGCGGGCTCGGCGTTGACCAGCCCGGCGGTGACCAGGTGTTTCACCGAAGCCCGGAGCGGAGGGCGGCGGGGCGGGGTGGGGCCCGTCCGCGACCCGCTCCGTCCGGTGGACCGATCTCGCGTGGCCGCATGTGGACATGTAGTACGTTGCCTTGCGGCCACGGGTAGGTGTTCGAGGAAAAGCAGCCGGAGGATCATTCGTGCCGTTCACTTCTGATGCGGCGCGGCGCAGGTCCCGCGTACCGGGTGGCGGCGGGGCGCTCACCGCCTTCGCCCTGTCCTACCGGGTCCGCTTCGCACAGGCGCTGACGCTCACGCTCGTCACCGCGCTCCTCGTGGCGCCGGTGCACACCGGCGCGCTGGAACCCGCCGAGGCGAGCCTGGAGGAGTTCCGGGAGAGGGCCGAGACCGCCTCCCAGGAGCTGGAGGAGGCCAACCAGGACCTCGTCGACCGCCAGGACGCGCTGGAGGACGCCCAGTCGGAGCTGGTCCAGACCATCTACGACCTCCAGCAGACCGAACTCGAACTCAACGAGATGCGCGAACCGCTGGCCCAGCTGGCCAGCACGCTGTACAAGCAGCCCGACGGCGGCATGCTCGCCGTCCTGGCGTCGGGATCCCTCACCGAGGACCTGCAGATCCAGTCCTACGCGGCGAAGATCTCCGAGGACAACCAGATGCTCATCCAGGACGCCACCGACCTGCGCGAGGAGCAGGTCGAGCTGGCGAGCCAGGCGCAGGAGCTCCAGACCACCACCCAGCTCGAACAGGTCGAGCTGGCCGCGGACATCGAGGCCCTGCGCGAGCGGTCCGAGCAGACCACGAACGAGCTGGTGCAGGAGCTGGAGGACCGCGGCATCGACCCGGAGGCCTACATGGCCGCCGGGGACTGCGACCCGTCCGCCGCCGCGAACGCCCAGGGGGCGGCCAACGGCCTGCTCCCGGCCAACTCCCTGTGCGACCTCTACGACGACAAGAAGCTGCGCGCCGACGCGGCCGTGGACTTCCTCCAGCTCAACGCCAGGTACGTGGACGAGTTCGGCGAGAACATCTGCATCACCAGCGCCTACCGCGACCTGCCCAACCAGCACCGCGTCTACGGACAGGTCGCGCCGGGCTTCGCGGCCGTCCCCGGCACGAGCAACCACGGCCTGGGACAGGCCATCGACCTCGGCTGCGGCATCCAGAACTACCGGTCCGACCGCTGGCTCTGGATGGAGGCCAACGGCGCCGACTTCGGCTGGCACCACCCTGCCTGGGCCAAGTCCAGTCCCTTCGAGCCCTGGCACTGGGAGTACACCGGCTGACCTTCGGCCGGTGCCTGCCGGGGGCGGTCCCGCACGGGGCCGCCCCCGACGCGTCCGACCGCCTCAGGCGGCCGTCTCGGGCACCACCTCGCTGGTGCAGTGGGCGCAGCGGGACGCCTTCTTGCTGATCTCGCTGAGGCAGTGCGGGCACTCGCGCGTGGTGGCCTCCTCGGCCTTGACGAAGCGCTCCACCACCTTGGCCACGGGCAGGACCACGAAGAAGTACAGGATCGCTGCGGTGATCAGGAACGAGATCAGCGCGTCGACGAACGCCCCGTACAGGAACCGGCTCCCGTTGATCTCGAAGTAGAGGTCGCCGAAGGTGGGGACCCCGCCGAAGATGCCGATCAGCGGGGTGATGAACCCCTCGGTGAACGCGGTGATGAGGTTGGCGAAGACCGCGCCGATCACGACCGCGACCGCCAGCTGCACCAGGTTGCCCTGGAGCAGGAACTTCTTGAAGCCTTGCATGGATACAAGCCCTACATACTCGTGGTGTCCGTACGGGCGCCGGAGCGGGATCCCCGGGCGGGAGCCCGCGGCGCCCGGACAGCTTTGCCCACCGGACGTCGCCGGTCAACCGCGGATGGTGATGGACAGCCGGGAGGCGGCCGCGTGGCCCGCCAGACTCCTGGCCTCGACGGGCGTGGCCGCGACGACGATCAGCGCGCCGCCCTCCCCGCCGCCCGAGGACTCCTCCTCCGGCAGGGCCAGGACGGGACGGTCGCTGACCACCTCCACGGCGGGGCCCGCCCGTGCGGGCGCGAGGTCGTCGCTGCCCCCGGCGGCGAGGACGTCCACCCGGCTGCCGGGGGAGAGCAGGCCCACCGCGCCGGGGTCGGCCACCCGCACCGGAACGGCGACCAGGCCGGGGCCGTAGGCCCGCGCGGGAGGGTCGGCGAGCCGGGCGTCGGTGATCACCTCTCCCCGGCGTACCGGGGCGTTGAGACGGAGCCCGGCGGTCGCGGTGTCGGCCGCGAGCGCTCCGCCCGGCACGGACCCGGCCGGCAGGTCCCGGGCGGTGAGGTCGCCCTCGGCGAGGGGGTCCGCGGCGCCGAGGTCGCGGGAGGCGACCAGGACACGGGTGACGGGTACGGGTGCGGGGCGTACGGCCAGGACGGCGCTGAGGAGCGCGGAGGCGGCCAGGAGGGCGGCGATGACGCGCCGGTGCCGGTCCAGGAGCCGGGTGAGCGCGCGACGGTGCCGGTAGGGCGGGGGTGCGGCGTTGGTCATAACCTCAACGCTAGGCCGCGGAGGGGCCGTCCGGAGGTTGTCCACAGGCCCGATCGCGCGGGCCGCGCACCGGGGCGTCCGGTCGGGGACGCGGCGGGCGGCTGCCCGGCGCACCCGCACCGGGGCCGGACATGCCGCGCGCCGCCGAGGGGTCGGCGGCGCGGTGGGCGGTCAACGGCCCGGCGGTCAGCTCGTCGCGGCGGTGGCGCTGGTGCTGCCGGCCTTGGCCGTGGTGCTGCTGCTGGTGTCCGAGGAGGAGCCCTTGGTGTCCGAGGAGGCGGAGGACGCGGTGGAGGAGTCGGTGGAGCCCGAGTTCCCGCTGTCCTTGCTCTCGGTGGAGCCCGAGCCGGTCAGCACGGAGCTGTTGGAGGACTTGCCGCTGTCGGTGCGGTAGAAGCCGGAGCCCTTGAAGACGATGCCCACGGCGGAGTACACCTTGCGCAGGCGGCCCTCGCACTCGGGGCAGACGGTCAGCGCGTCGTCGCTGAAGCTCTGCACGACCTCCATCTGGGCGCCGCACTCGGTGCACGCGTACTGGTACGTAGGCACTGTTCGGGTCCTCCTTGCTGGCACTCTCGCCCGTTGACTGCTAAATAGTACGCGCTCGCCGACCGGAGCCGTGACAGGGCCTCGCCCACGGGGACCGGCGCGGGGGCGCGAGCGGTCGGACGCCGGGCGCCGCCGGAGCGCGACCGCCAGCGACAACGCCCCCGGGGCCCGGGTTAATCCCGCCCCGGCCCCACCCCGCGGTCCGGCCGCTCCCGCTCAGTCCTTCCGGCTCAGCCGCTCCCGCTCGGCCGGCCCGCCCGGCCACACGCCCGCGCCGAGGACCCGCACCCCGCCGGACGGGGTGACCACGGCGTCCACCGGCCGGTCGTGCGGCTCGGCGGGCAGCGACTCCACGAACTCCTCGTCGTGGACCAGGGCGATCGCCGGGGTGTGCGGGCCCTTGCGGGCCAGCGCGCGGTCGTAGCACCCCGCGCCGCGCCCCAGGCGCGTCCCCCGCCGGTCCACGGCCACGGCCGGGCAGACCACCGCGTCGGCCCGGGCCAGCGCGTCGGGCCCGTAGCGGCGGCCCACGGGCTCCAGCAGCCCGTGACCGGCCGGGGCCAGGGAGTCCGGCCCGTCGAAGGCCGCCCAGTCCAGTTCGCCGCCGGGCAGGAACACGGGCAGCAGCACGTAGGCGCCGCGCTTCCACAGCGCCGCCACCAGCTTGCGGGTGTCGGGCTCGCCGCCCACGGAGTAGTAGCAGGCGACCGTCCCGCCCATGGCCAGCCACGGGACGTCCAGCAGCGCGTCGCGGACCGCCGACCCGGCCCGGGCGCGCTCCTCGGGGCCCCGGGCGCGCCGCCGCTCCAGGAAACCCCTCCGCAGCCCGGCCTTGGCCTCACGCAGTCCGCTCTCGCCCATGGCCCCAGTGTGGCACCGCCCCGACCCGGCCGGTTGACCCGTGCGGTGAACGAGCGGTGGCGGTCCACCCTCCGCCACCCGAAACCATCCGTACTTCTTGGCGCCCTCCTGTGTGTGCAGGCGCGGAGACGGCCGACCGCTGGCCTAAAGTGCCGACATGAACGACTCCACCGACCACAAGCGACCCTCCGGTTCCGTGTCCGTCACGAAGGCGGTCGTACCCGCCGCGGGCCTGGGCACGCGTTTCCTGCCCGCGACCAAGGCCACGCCCAAGGAGATGCTGCCGATCGTGGACAAGCCCGCGATCCAGTACGTCGTGGAGGAGGCGGTGGCCGCCTCCCTCCAGGACGTCCTGATGATCACGGGCCGCAGCAAGCGCTCCATCGAGGACCACTTCGACCGGGCCTACGAGCTGGAGGAGGCGCTGGAGGCCAAGGGCGACGACGCCCGGCTGCGCTCGGTGCGCGAGTCCAGCGACCTCGCCCAGGTGCACTACGTCCGCCAGGGCGAGCCGCGCGGCCTGGGCCACGCGGTGCTGTGCGCGGAGGCGCACGTCGGTGACAACCCCTTCGCCGTCCTGCTGGGCGACGACCTCATCGAGTCCGCCGACCTGCTGCGCCGCATGATCGAGGTGCGCGAGCGCCACGGCGGCAGCGTCGTCGCCCTCATGGAGGTGGAGCCCGAGCAGGTCTCCCTGTACGGGTGCGCGGGCATCGAGCCCACCGACGAGGACGACGTCGTCACCGTCACCGACCTGGTCGAGAAGCCCGCCCCCGAGCAGGCGCCGAGCCGCTGGGCGATCATCGGCCGCTACGTCTGCGACCCGGCGGTCTTCCCCGTCCTGCACGAGACCCCGCCCGGCCGGGGCGGTGAGATCCAGCTGACCGACGCCCTGCGCGAGCTGGCCCGGCGCAAGCCCGAGGACGGCGGTACGGTGCACGGCGTCCTCTTCCGCGGCCGCCGCTACGACACCGGCAACAAGGCCGACTACATCCGCACGGTCGTGGACTTCGCCTGCCGGCGCCCCGACCTCGCCGACGAACTGCTGCCCTGGCTGAGCGACTTCGTCGACCGCGCGCGGGCCCAGCGCCCCTGAGCGGGACCCCCGAGCGCCCCGACCGGGGCCCGGCGCACCGCATACGGGGCCGGACGCGGCAAGAATGGGGCGCGAGCCGTCTCCTGAGGGAGGGGAGGCGGGGCCACCACAGGAACCGCGAACCGGGAGGAACCCCCGTGAAGAGCGTCGAACAGCACATCGCCGATGTCCTGGCACTGATCCCCGACCCCGTGCCGACCGAGCTGGACCTGCTCCAGGCACACGGCGCCGTGCTGGCCGAGGCCGTCACCTCGCCCGTGTCGCTGCCGGGCTTCGACAACTCGTCCATGGACGGGTACGCGGTGCGCGCCGCGGACCTGGAGTCGGCCTCGCCGGACCACCCCGTGCGGCTGCCGGTCGTGGCCGACATCCCGGCGGGCGACCCCTCCCCGACCGCGGTCCTGCCGGGCAGGTCCGCCCGGATCATGACCGGCGCGCCCATGCCCTCGGGCGCGGACGCGGTGGTCCCGGTCGAGTGGACCGACGGCGGCACGGCCAGCGTGACCTTCGACCGGCCGGTGAAGGAGGGCAACGCCGTGCGCCGCGCGGGGGACGACGTCACCGCGGGCGCCACCGTGCTGCGGCCGGGCGTGCGCATCGGCCCGGGGGAGATGGGAGTCCTGGCGGCCGTCGGGCGCCGTTCGGTCCCGGTCTACGCCCGCCCCCGCGTGATGGTGCTCTCCACCGGCGAGGAGCTGGTCGAGCCCGGGCGCCCGCTCGGCCCCGGCCAGATCTGGGAGTCCAACAGCTTCATGATCGCCGCCGCCGCGCGCGACGCCGGGTGCGAGGTGCACCGCCACGGGTTCGTGGGCGACCACCCGCAGACGGTGCGCGACACGCTGGACGACCTGCTGGTGCGCGCCGACATCGTGGTGACCACGGGCGGCGTGAGCATGGGCGCCCACGACGTGGTCAAGGAGGTGCTCACCCGCGAGGGCACCGTGGAGTTCGTCCAGGTGGCGATGCAGCCGGGCAAGCCCCAGGGCTTCGGCGTGATCGGCCCGGACCGGACCCCCATCATCACGCTGCCCGGCAACCCGGTGAGCGCCTTCGTGTCCTTCCAGGTCTTCGTCCGGCCCGCGCTGCGCCGCCTGCGCGGGCTCGACCCCCGGCCGCTGCCGAGCATGCGCGCCCTGCTCACCTCGCCGGTCACCTCCCCGCCCGGGCGCCGCTCCTTCCTGCGTGCGGTGCTGGAGGAGTCCCCCTACGGGCGCGACGCCGAGTCCACGGTGTCCCCGGCCTCGCACCAGGGCTCGCACCAGCTGTCCGCCCTGGCCGGGGCCAACGCGTTCGTGGTGGTGCCCGAGGAGGTGACCGAACTGGCCGCGGGCAGCCGCGTCGAGGTGGTGCGCCTGCCCGAACCCGCCTGAGCCGCGCCCGACCGGGTCCGCGGACCCGTGGAGCGGGGGCCCCGAGAGTGCCGTACGGTCGTGGTGGCGCGCTCCGGCGCGCCCGGACGCGGCCGACCGGCCGCGTCCCGCGTTCCGAGCGGAGGAGTTGGCGGGACCATGACCGACACCCCACGGCGGGAGGGGGCCGACCACCCCTCCGGGTTCACCCATCTGGATGGATCCGGCGCCGCCCGCATGGTCGACGTCTCGCAGAAGACGGTGAGCGCGCGCACCGCCACCGCGTCGGGCCGGGTGCTGCTCGGCCCCGAGGCCGTCGCCGCCCTGCGCGGGGGAGAGGTGCCCAAGGGCGACGCCCTGGCCGTCGCCCGCATCGCCGGGATCCAGGCGGCCAAGCGCACCCCCGACCTGGTGCCCCTGTGCCACCCCATCGCCGTGCACGGGGTGGACGTGGACCTCACCGTCGTGGACGCGGGCGTGGACATCCGGGCCACGGTCCGCACCGCCGACCGCACCGGCGTGGAGATGGAGGCGCTCACCTGCGTCATGGCCGCGGCCCTGGGGCTGGTGGACATGGTCAAGGCGATCGACCCCGCGGCCGAGGTCACCGGAGTGCGCGTCGAGGAGAAGACCGGAGGCAGGAAGGGCCACTGGAGGCGTGGTGACTGACGCCCCCGTCCCCCGCGTGGCGGTCGTCACGGCGTCCAACCGGGCGGCGGCGGGAGTGTACCCGGACCGCTCCGGACCGGTCGTGGCCGAGGGGCTGCGCGGGATCGGCTGCGAGGTCGTGGGGCCGTGGGTGGTCCCCGACGGCGAACCGGTGGCCCGGGCCATCGGCCGCGCCCTGGACGAGCGGCTCGACGCCGTCGTCACCACCGGGGGGACCGGGCTGACCCCGCACGACCACACGCCCGAGGTGACGCGCGCCCTGCTGTCCTACGAGATCCCCGGGATCGCCGAGGCGCTGCGTGCGGCGGGCCGGGACAAGGGCGTGCCCACGGCGATCCTGTCGCGCGGCCTGGCCGGGGTCGCCGAGCGCGCGGGGCACCGGATGCTCGTGGTCAACCTGCCCGGCTCCCGGGGCGGCGCCGCCGACGGGATGGAGGTGCTGGCGCCGGTGCTGCGGCACGCGGTGGACCAGCTGCGCGGAGGCGACCACGCCCGCTCCGAATGACACCGGACAATGACCGGAATCACATCCCGGGCATTCCGACCGTTGAGAATTCCTTGGGGCAGGGCCGGTTTTCGGTACGGGAGTATTGGAGTTAAGAATCAGCCGATTCTTGCCCGCGGGGACGACCGCAGCCATGCCGCGTCCCGGGGAGTGGAATACTGGAGCCCGTCACCGGCGACGGGAACCCGACGCCTCCGCGTCCGGTGTCGCAGCGCTGGGCTACGGTGCCGAGGGCATCGAAGGGACGGTCGTGAATCGCAGACATGGGTGGCCCGTCACCCTCCAGGAGGGTTCGGTCGTACTCCGGCCACTGCGGCTCCGCGACGCCGCGGCGCTCCGGGACACGCGTTCGCGCAACGAGGAGTGGCTGCGCCCCTGGGAGCCCACCTATCCGGAGATGCCGCTGCGCACCACCGGGCTCACCCCCTACGTCTCGATGCTCCAGTCCATCCGCCACGAGGCCAGGCAGGGCCTGTCCATGCCCTGGGCGGTCCTCTACGGCGACAGGTTCGTCGGCCAGATCACGGTGGGGGCCATCGTGTGGGGCTCGGCCAGGTCGGCGCAGGTCGGGTACTGGATCGACAGCGCCCACGCCGGGCTCGGCATCACCCCGACCGCGGTCGCGCTGGCCGTGGACCACTCCTTCTTCCGCGTCGGGCTGCACCGGATCGAGGCCAACGTCCGGCCCGAGAACCGGGCGAGCAGACGCGTGGTCGCCAAGCTGGGTTTTCGCGACGAGGGCGTGCGCAGGAGACAGTTGCACATCGACGGGGCCTGGCGCGACCACATCTGCTACGCGATCACCGCTGAGGAGGTCCCCCAGGGACTGATGTACCGGTGGCGCCACGAGTCCTCTTCTTCCGGACCGTCCGGGGAACCCGGTTCCGGCCCCGGTTCCGCTTTGGGGCCACAGGGCCCGAACGGCGGCCGGGATCCACACGATCCGGCGAGTCCGTACCCGGAGCCGAACTGAACGTGCCAACATCGCAGAAGCATCCGGAACTTAAACCTGACTTTAGTGACATTGACTCATTACTTTGCGTTGAATTGGGACTGCACTCCGCAGTCGTTGGCTGACCTGTGCTTTCACCCCCGGGGTCAGGGCGTCCGAAACTGAGAGTCCACAATCTTGCGACACTCCGGTCAGAATGTGGCGCATTTATGGACACGGGGTCGTACCGTGCGGAACATAGACGCATTGACGATGCGGGCAACGCGTGGATATGGCGCACCGGAAACTCCCCGGGTCCGGGGAGGGGCGGGTGCGGCGCTCCCCGGCGGGACGTCTCCGTCCCCGGGGGCACCACGCGGCGCGGTGTCGACGAGGTGTCGATCAACGTCCAGTGGCCGTCATCGTGAGGAGGGGTGATGAGCAGCTCTCCTCTGTACCTGGCCATCGTGGTGGTGTGGCTCATAGTCCTGGTGCCGATGCTGCTGCGGAAGGATCCCGACACCTTCCACGAGGACCCGCGGGAGGACGAGGAACCCGCGGGGGCCGCGGCCGACGAGGCCGGGGAGGACGCCGAGGGGCGTGCGGAGGACCCGGACGCCACCGAGACCCGGGTCCTGCGCCGTGACGACCACGACATCGCCCGGGCGGACGCCCCCGGGCCCGCCGGGGGCGCGCCGCGCCCGGGGCGCTACCGCGCCGAGTCCGGGCCGCGCGCCCGCGTCATCGCCCGCCGCCGCCGTCGCACCACGACGCTGATCCTGGTGAACGCCGCCACCCTCGTGGCCGTGGCCCTCGGGCTGGGGCCCTGGTGGGTGGCCGCCCCGCCGGTGCTGCTGTTCGCCGGACACCTGGTCCTGCTCCGTGAGGCCGCCAAGGCCGACGCCGAGCGCAGGGAGGCGGCCCTGCGGGCCCGCCGCCGCGAGGTCCTGCGCGCCCGCCGCGACGAGGCGGAGCGGCGGCGCGAGGCCGAGCGCGAGGCCGAGGTGATCGCCCTCAAGGAGCGGCGCAGCCAGGTCTACGACCAGTACGCGGACGCCCGCCTGCGGGCGGCCGGGGACTGATCCGGTCCGGACCGGGAGCGGTCCGGGCCGGGGCCGCGCCCGCCTCGGGACCGAACCGGGAGAAGCCGGTTCGGACCACTCCGGGTTTCCTGCTAATGTGGATCTCGTCTTCGGGGCTATGGCGCAGTCCGGTAGCGCACCTCGTTCGCATCGAGGGGGTCTGGGGTTCAAATCCCCATAGCTCCACCGCAGACAGCAAGGCCCCTCCCGGGTTCGGGAGGGGCCTTCGCCGTGTTCTGAGGGACACCCCTGGGAGACTTCTGGGAGATCTCCGGTGGTGCTCCCGTGCTCGTCCCCGGCGCGGAGGGGCCCGCACGGCGCCCCGGCGCGCACAGCCGGGCGGGCTCCGGTCCGGAGGCGGTGCTGCTGTTCCCTGCGGCGGGAGGTCGTTTCCGGACCGGAGCCCCGAGTGTCACCGGCGAAGCGGCTATCCCCTGTCGCGGGGCGGCCGGTACCCGTCCAGCGTACTCCCCGCCTTCGCGGCGGGGCAGGCCTCCGCAATCTTTACAGTGGCAACCCCCCGTCGTAGGGTGCGGAGCCATGGCACACGGATACCACCACGGGAACCTCCGGGCCGCCGTCCTGGAGAAGGCGGCCGAGGTCATCGCGAGGGAGGGGCCCTACTCCTTCAGCCTGCGCTCGCTGGCACTCGAACTCGGGGTCAGCCACACCGCCCCCCGGCACCACTTCGGCAGCCGTGAGGGCGTGCTCAACGCCCTGGCCACCGAGGGCTTCCGCGAACTGGCCGCACGGCTGCGGGCCAACCGCGAGTCCGGCGGGGGCTTCCTGGAGGCGGGCGTGGAGTACGTGCGCTTCGCGACCGGCCACCCGGCGCACTTCGACGTGATGTTCACCCCCAGCCTGCTGAGCGACGACGACGCCGAGCTGAACGCGGCGCGCACGGCGGCCTTCGACGAGCTCCGCGCCGGTGTGGAGTCCCTGGCCGAGGAGGGCCGGGAGGTCGAGGACGCGGCCGCCGCCATGGTCGCGGGCTGGTCGGTCGTGCACGGCATCGCCACGCTCTCCCTCACGGGGAACCTGGAGGGCTCGGGGTTCGGGGACCTGTTCCGCGACGCCGACCTGCTCACCGTGACCCGCCGCAGCGCCGGGCTGCTCTTCGGCCCCTCCGCCGCGGGCCGGGGCCCCTCCGCGGGGGAGTAGGTCCGCCCGGCGCGGCTCCCGACCGGCCGCGGGGCGTGCGCCGAACGGTGCCGCGCCTCCTCCCGGCGCCCCTGTGCGGCCCGCGGCGCGCAGGACGCGTCCACGCGGGCGCTCTTGGTGCTCCTGGGGCTCGTGCTGCTGCTGATGCCGGTCGGGCTCCAGCGTCCGGCTGGCGGCCGTCCGTCGGGCGCTGGAGCCCGACCCGGCCGGAAGGCCTCAGCGCCCGGAGACGTACTCGGCCCGGACGGCGTAGATGGCGGCCTCGGTGCGCGAGTGCACCTGGAGCTTCTCCAGGATCTTGCGGACGTGGTTCTTGACGGTGTTCTCGGTGATGAACAGCCGCTCCCCGATCTCCCGGTTGTTCAGGGAGCGGGCCAGCAGCTTGAGCACCTCGGTCTCGCGCCGGGTCAGCTCGGGGATGGTCGTGCGGCTGGGCGGGGCGCTCTCCTGCTTGGCCAGCTCGGCGAACTCACCGATGAGCTTGGTCGCCATCGCCGGGTTGATGAACGAGTCGCCCTTGACGATGGCGCGCACCGCCTCGGCGAGTTCGGTCACCGAGATGGCCTTGAGCAGGTAGCCCGTGGCCCCGGCCTTGAGCGCGTCGAAGAGGTCGCTCTCGTCGTCGCTCATGGTCAGCATGATGAACCTGGTGTGCGGCACCGCCTCACGGATGCGCGAGCAGGCGTCGATGCCGCTGGTGTGCGGCATCATCACGTCCATGATGACGACGTCCGGACGCAGCTCGGCGGCCAGGCGGACGGCTTCCTCCCCGTCGTTGGCCTCACCGACCACGTCGATGTCGGGCTCCTCGTCCAGGACCGACACCAGGCCCCGGCGGAACAGCGCGTGGTCGTCCACGACCATGGCGCGGATCGGGGCGGCCGGAGCGGCGGGCTCCCCGGCATAGGGGGCCTGGGCGGGGAAGAGGGGGTGTGCGCTCATGGATCTCCTACCCGTCCCGTCCCTGGCCGTGTGACGGGCTCTCGCGCACCGGGGACCCGGGTCTGTCCGGGCGGACGCGGTGCGGGCGTGTCCAACCGCCGGCCAGGAGGAGAAGGGCCGGCCGGGGGAGACGGATGCGCATGGAGACCTCCTGCTGGGGCTGCCCATTGTCTCATGTGCGCTCGGTGAGCGGAGTGGTAACGGACGAACTCACCGCCCGCTACCCCGCGCGCACCCGCGGGAAACGGTGCGAACGACACCGCGGGAACGGCGTGGAAGGGTGCCGCCACCATGAGCCCGGAAAGAGGGAAGTGGGATATGCGGTTTTGTGCATGACCGAAACAGGTGCCCTGGGGACTCCCCTCCGCGGGCGCGCCCGCGGGACCGGAACGAAGACGCCATGACGCAGAGTCACGTTCAGACAGAACGGATGTGATGGTGCAAAGCTGGCATAGCTCTGCTTTCCGACATTCGGTTCAGTAGGTTCTCCCTGGTAACAGCCCGTGTTGATCTCCGGGGTTGCGCCCAAGCACGCCGCCGGATATCCCGATTTCCCGTCCCGGGGAAATGGGAACGCCGTCGCTCTCCGTTATATTCATGGTGTTGATTTGACCTGGCGGATGTCTTGTTTTGGCAGGCCTCCAAGCTGGCAGTTGTTCTGTCTGCGGTAATGAAAGCCCTTCTGAACTGGGGAAACAAGTCAGGATTCGGCTATTCGGACCATGCTTCAGCGGGCTTCGGTGGTGCTCGTGCCATAAAATGATGAACATTCGCCCATGGGACTTGCGGACCGAGAGCGCTCTACGCCATCGTGGTCGTGGGATGGGCTGGAAGCCACACGAAAGGTAGATGCCATGACCACGCGCGTGATTACTGCCCGTGACAACGGGTGGGCCTGGCTGTAACCAGTCCGCCGAAAGGGTTCCGCCGAACCCCGGCACAGGGACCCGACCGGACCCCCGAGGACCGGTCGGGTCCTTTCTTCGTCCCCCGCCTCCGCCGTCCGGCCCGCACCGCCCCCGGAAGGCACCGGGACGGGGATTTGACCGAGCGCGGCACCGGGTAGGGATCCGGACACCGAACCCCGGCCCCGGCAGGGGCCCACCGCGCGACCGTGAAGGGGCGGACCGTGTCCGACTCCCCGAAGTACCCCGGCGGATACCACCCCGAAGAGTTCCCGCCGCAGGACCCCCCGGCCACGCCGGGGGACCCCGCGTCCCCGACGGAGGAGCTCCGGCCGCCGCCGGAGGCCGAACCCGTGGGGGGATACGAGCCCCCGCCCCCCGAACCCCCGCCTCCCGGGCCGCGTGAGACCACGGTCGCACCGGTGGAGGAGGAGCCCGCGGTCGCGGCGGAGCGCTTCCGGCGCACCACACCGGCCCGGCGCAAGGTCATCCCCGCACGCAGGACCGGCGGGCACTGGCGGCTGCTCGCGGGAACGACGACCTACGTGATGGTGGTCGGCGGGATGGCGGACTACGTCGATCCGCAGACCCGCGCGCTCGCCCACCTGGTGTTCTGGCTGCTCATCGGGGGCGCGTTCCTGATCACGCTCAACCGCGAGCGCCGCCACGGCTGGGAGCCGGGCCCGCGCTGGCCCTGGCTGGCCGGGGCCTTCGGCGGAGCGCTGGCGGTGGAGGTCCTGGTGCTGGCCTTCGGGTCGCCCGCGATCATCGTGGGCTCGGTGATCCTGCTGGGCCTGGCCCTGTTCGTGCTCATGCTCGTGGGGTGAGGCCGCGGACAGGGGAGGATGCGCTCCGGCCGGGGGCCCGCGTCAGGTGGCCTCGTCGTCGAAGGGAGGGCGCTTGCCGTTCAGCCGGGCCGCGGGCTTGCTCTCCTGCTCCTCTTCCTCCCAGAAGTGCTTCTGCACGAAGCGCCGGGGGTTGAGGTCCTGCACGTCGAAGTCCTTGAACTCCGGGCCCAGCCCCTCGCGGATGTCGTTGGAGGCGGAATTGGCCATCGTCCGCAGCTGGCGCAGCACCCTGCCCACCTGCTGGGCCGCCTTGGGCAGCTGGTCCGGACCGAAGATCAGCAGCGCGAGCAGGAGGAGGACGACGAACTCTCCTCCGCTGATGTTGAACATGCGCGACCTCAGTCCTTCGGTGTACCGACCGGCTTCAAGCAGGTTAACCGGTATCGGGGGGCTTGGGTAACCTCACCCCGGTCGTCCGCAAAGGGGGTGGTCACGGGCCAGCCCCCCGCTCGGCGAGCGGAGGGCTGGGCGCGGGCGCTCCACCCGGTCCCGGCTGCTCGGGTGCGCCGTCAAGTAAGGGAACGCGGACGCGGAAGGTGCCGTCGGGCGACCGGGAATTCCGTCGACCGCGTGGAAAGGACGGCTCTAGACCGCTTTGACGTCAGCGGCCTGCGGGCCCTTGGGGCCCTGGATGATGTCGAAGGTGACCTTCTGGTCCTCTTCCAGGTTCCGGAAGCCGGTGCCCGAGATCGCCGAGTAGTGGACGAACACGTCGGGCTGACCGCCCTCGACGGCGATGAACCCGAAACCCTTCTCAGAGTTGAACCACTTCACGGTGCCCTGAGCCATGTGCACTCCCTTGGGGACTACTGCGGGGCCGCACCCTGCTGGCCCCGGGCCGCCGGGCGCCTGACCGACGGGTGAATCCCGCACCGGCGAGCGCCCACGTGAAGTTCCGCGAGGCGCCCCGGGCATCCATGGAAACTACAACAGCAACCAGTTGCTGACAGTACCAGGGAGGGTGCTGCCCTGCCGAGGCCTTCCACACGGGAATCGCGCTCTTTCCCTGTCCTGTTTCGGCTACTCGCAACTGTTGATTTCCGTTCGCCGGGCCACTAATGGGGCGCGGCCGAACACGGATGCGCCGGGGCGCCGTTCACTAACCGCCGTTGCCGTAGATCCACACGTCGAACCACATGCGTTCACGCCACATACCCTCGTCGATCGGATACGCCGACAACACCGGGTAGAAGTAGGCGAAATTGGCCACGATCAACAGCAGGACCACGCCGTAGACGATGCCGCCCACCGCGCGCGTGTAGGGGGCGAAGCGCGGACTGTCCTCCCCGGCCCCCATGGCCAGGCCCAGCGCCAGCACGATCGCCAGGACCAGGAAGGGCAGCAGCGGGACGGCGTAGAACAGGAACATGGGCCGGTCCGGGTAGGCGAACCACGGCAGCCACCCCGCGGCCACGGCCAGCAGCACCGCCCCGGCCCGCCAGTCGCGGAAGGTCACCCACCAGCCGAGCATCACCGCCAGCGCGAGCAGGCTGGACCACCAGATGACCGGCGTGCCGATGGAGACCACGGAGGTGACGCAGTCGCCCGTGTCGCACGAGGCGACCTCGCCGTTGTAGTGGAACATCACCGGGGTGCGCATGACCAGCCACTCCCACGGCGCGGAGATGTAGGCGTGGTCGCTGGTCAGGTCGGTGTGGAAGGTCATCATCCGCTGGTGGTAGTCCACCAGGCTCCACAGCGCCTCCACCGGCGCCCGCAGGAACCCGGGCACCCACTCGGGGGCCATGCCGTCCGCGAAGTCGCGGTTGTAACCGCCCCGGGTGAACAGCCACCCCGACCACGAGACCAGGTAGACGACCCCCGCGACCACCACGGTCTGCACGAACGCCGGGACGGCGTCGACGCCCAGCCACCGCCAGAAGAAGCCGCGCTGGCCGACGCTGCTGCGGGCCCCGTAGTCCCACGCCACCGTGAGCAGGCCGAACGCCGCGACGAAGAACAGGGCCGACCACTTGGTGCCCACCGCCAGGCCGAAGCACAGACCGGCCGCCAGCCGCCACCAGCGCATCCCCAGCCAGCCCACCGCCGCCAGGTCCCCTCCCGCCTCCGCCAGGCGGGCCATCCGCTCCCGGGTGCTGTCCCGGTCGATCACCAGGCACGCGAACCCGGCCAGGATCCACAGGGTCAGGAAGATGTCCACCATGGCGATGCGGCTCAGCGTGAAGTGCAGGCCGTCCAGCGCCATGATCAGGCCCGCCGTGCAGCCCAGCAGCACCGAGCGGGTCATCCGCGTGGCCAGCCGCACCAGGATGAGGACCGAGAGCACCCCGGCCACGGCGGAGGCGAACCGCCAGGCCTCGGGGGTCATGGTCGTGCCGAACGGCAGGAGCGACCACAGCCAGTCGCCCAGGGCGATCATCCACTTGCCCACCGGCGGGTGCACGATGAAGTCGCCCGTGCCGGTGAAGATGTCCTGGTACCCCTGGGCGAGCAGGTCGTCGGCCTCGACGGGCTCCTCGACGGTCTCGTGCTCGTAGCCGAAGTTCCAGAGCCCGTAGGCGTCCTTGGCGTAGTAGGTCTCGTCGAAGTAGATCCGGTCGGGCTGGCCGAGGTTGAAGAACCTCAGCACCCCGGCGAACAGCGCGACGGCGAAGGCGCCCAGCCAGCCCAGCCAGCGGGGCGCGGGGTTGACGGGCAGGAAGCGGGCGCGGATCCGCGCCGACCGCGGCGGGGGCGAGGGCTCTGCCTCGGAGAAAGGTGCGGTGGTGGTCATCGGGTGTACGGGGTGGATACTCCCGCCCTCAGGCGGTGGAGGGAGCCCCTGCCTCCTTCTGGGTGGTGTAGCCGTAACCGTCCGCTCGCTGGAGCAGACACAGGTTCTTCCATGAGGTCTTGATCGGCCCATACGAGGTTTGCAGGGTGTGGCTCCCACCGCTGCGCACCGCCACCCGGCCTGTGTGCGTCCCCGCGTTCATGCCCGATGGCACGGCCGCTCGGGCCAGATCCCCGGTCTGGAAACCGAAGAACCGTTTGCGGCGGGGCAGACGCAACCGGGGGAAACCGTGCCTGTCCGCCCGGGTACGGGCGTAGGAGCCGCGCCCAGCGGCCCCGACGACCAGGACCGTTGAAACAGCCGTGGTGATGGCTTCGACCCTGCCCACGGCCAGGGCGTCCAGGGTGTGGGACTTGGGCAGGTGGTTGCGGGTGCGGTTCCACTTCGTCCGACCTCCCGATCCCACACGGGTGGGCAGGCACCCGTCCAGGGACCGCCACAGCGCCCACCGGGTGGCGTTGACCGCTGCGGCATCGCGCAGCGGCGCCTTGGTCTGCGCGCTGATCCCGGCGAGAGCGCGGGGGTTGGTCACGAACTCCTCGACAGGCTGGTCGGCTTTGGCCCGATTGCACGGGACACAGGCCAGCGCGAGGTTGGCCACCCGGTCCGATCCGCCCCGGGAACGGGGACGGACGTGGTCGATGTTGAGCGGGGCGCCGGTGGCACCGCAGTAGGCGCACGCCCGTCCCCACTTGGCCAGCAGGTACTCGCGCACCTCGTAGCCGTGCAGGGTGCCGTGCTGGTACTCCACCCCTTCCACAGGACGCCCCGCGCTCAGGGCGTGGACGTCGAAGGCGACCCGCTCCACGTGCACCGCACGGACCGGAGCCCACCGGGCCAGGCGACCCGCCCAGGCCAGCGTGGTGTCCACCCGGTGCCGGAGCGAGGGGGGCAGCCACCCGCGTGGACGGGTGCGGTTGTCGAACCGGGCCGTCCGGTAACGCAGGTTACGAGAACGGCGTCCCTTTCTGTAGGCGGCGCGTTGGCGCATCCTCTTGGCGATCTGACCGCCTCGGTGGTCCAGCCGTATCGCATAGCGGCCTCGGCGTTCTCCATGTCGGTCGGTGAACACGGCGATGCCGGTGCGCTTGCTACCTGGGTCAATGCCTGTCTCGACCCCGTCGACCTCGGACTCGGCGGTGGTGCGATCCTTCAACCGGATGACGAAGGGCGTGTGCCGGGCCACGATCGCCCGGCCCTTGGCCAGGAGCCTGCGGGCCCGCGCGGGGCGGGTGGGTTGTAGTGGTGTGCCGTGACGGTCCAGCACGAACACGTACGGGTGCCCCTTGCGGGGCGTGGTCTTCGGTGGACGGCCCTCACGGGCCTGCTCCCCGGCCCCTGAGGGCACGGGGGTGACGCCACCAGCGGTAGGTGAACCGCCGGTGGTCTCCCCTCGCACATGTTCCACACCGGGTGCCACGCGCACGTGGCTTCCGCGCCCCGTTTCGTTCCCGTTCCTTGGAATGTCTGCTGACGCGGATTCCAGAGCAGGCCGCTGAGGAAGCACGGCCTGGTGGGTCTTCTCACCTGTGTGAAACGTAGCCAACTGGTCACCTCCCTGGTGTTGGCTGGTGCTGGTAACGCCAGGCCCTCGACCCGGGGGTCGAAAGCCCCGCCTTCGAGCGGGGAACGCGTTACCTCGGCTCGTAGGTTGGGGTCGGAGATGGTTGTCCTTTGCGGACGGACCACGAAACCAGGTTTCGGATGGCGTGACGAGCCAACCGTAGCGCGACAGGACGGGGATCACAGTGGTTGAGGGTGGAGCTGGGACGAGTGGAGGGACGGGAACCCTGACGCTCGCCGGTGTGCCCATCGGGAACGTGGAGGACGCGCCGCCCAGGCTGCTGCGCGCCCTGGAGGGCGCCCGCGTCATCGCGGCCGAGGACACCCGAAGGCTACGCCAGTTCGCCTCCCGCGCGGACGTGCGCCTGGGCGGGGAGGCGGGCGCCCGGGTCGTGTCCTACTACGACGCCAACGAGAGCCGCCGCACCGACGAGCTGCTCGGCGACCTGCGCGCGGGCAGCGACGTCCTCGTCGTCACCGACGCCGGGATGCCGGGGGTGTCCGACCCCGGCTACCGGCTGGCCGCCGCCTGCGCGGGGGAGGGCATCCCGGTGACCGCCATCCCGGGGCCGTCCGCCGTCACCACGGCGCTGGTGGTCTCGGGTCTGCCCACCGACCGCTTCTGCTTCGAGGGCTTCCCGCCCCGCAAGGGCCTGTCGGGCTACCTGGCCGACCTGGCGGCCGAGCGCCGCACGATGGTGTTCTTCGAGAGCCCCCACCGCGTCGCCGCCACCCTGGAGGCGATGGCCGCGGCCTTCGGCGCCGACCGGCGCGCCGCCGTGTGCCGGGAGCTGACCAAGACCTACGAGGAGGTGCGCCGGGGCGGCCTCGGGGAGCTGGCGGCCTGGGCCGCCGAGGGCGTGCGGGGCGAGATCTCCCTCGTGGTGGAGGGCGCCCGCCGCGACCCCGGGACGGTCGGGGACGCCGACCTGGTCGCCGCGGTCTCGGACTTGGAGGAGGAGGGCGTGCGCCGCAAGGAGGCGATCGCCCGGGTGGCCAGGGAGTTCGGCGTTCCCAAGCGCCGCGTCTACGACCTGGTGCACGGGGTCGTGTCCGCCGACTGACCGAAAACGGCGGGCCCGCGGCGGAACCTTTCCGGTTCCGGAGCGTCTGACCAGGTGAACCAGCCAGACCGTCGATGGGGAACACGTTCATGCGAAGCCACCTCTTCCAGCAGGCCCAGGAGACCAGCCAGCCGGGTATGCACCTGCAGAACCACAAGATGCTCCGGGTGGGCCTCAACGGCGAGTTCTTCGCGCGTCAGGGCGCCATGGTCGCCTACCAGGGCCAGGTCGACTTCTCCTACGAGGGGTCCGGCAGCGTCAGCAAGTTCTTCAAGAAGGCCTTCACCGGCGAGGGGCTGCCGCTGATGAAGGTGTCCGGGCGCGGCGACGTGTTCCTGGCCCGCGACGCCTGGGACGTGCACCTGGTGGACCTGGAGGACGACCACCTCACGGTCAACGGCGACAACGTGCTCGCCTTCGAGGCCGGGCTGAACTGGGACATCCGCCGTGTGGAGGGCGCGGGCATGGCCGCCGGCGGCCTCTTCAACACGGTCTTCAGCGGCCGGGGCAGGGTGGCCATCGCCTGCCACGGCGCCCCGGTGCTGATCAACGTCGACCAGCCGACCTTCGTGGACACCGACTCCGCGGTCGCCTGGTCCAGCTCGCTGAGCACGGGCGTGCGCCGCACGGTCAAGGCGGGCGCGCTCATCGGCCGGGGCAGCGGCGAGGCGCTCCAGCTCTCCTTCGAGGGCCAGGGCTTCGTCCTGGTGCAGGCCTCCGAGGGCGCGCCGGTCGCGGTCCAGGCGTCCTGACCCGGTACAGCAGAGGGGCCCCGGGGACGCGCGTCCCCGGGGCCCCTCTGCTGTGCTGCCCGCCGCGCCGCCCCCGGGCGGCGCGGCGGGCCGTGTGAGACGCGGCGGGTTCCCGGCCGAGGGGCCGGGAACCCCGCGCGGCGCTAGACGACGGCGCCGTCGTCGGCCTCGCGGGCGGCCTTGGCGGCCACCTTCTGCTTGGCCTTGCGCTCCTTGACCACGTGCGGCGGGTCGGTCTTGTCCCACCTCTGGAGCCAGATGGCCAGCGGGACGGCGACGAAGATCGTCGAGAGGACGCCCGTCGCCAGACCCACCAGCATGGCGATCGAGAAGTCCTGGAGCGAGGACCCGCCGAGGAAGGTCAGGAAGCCCAGGATGATCAGCGCGCCGATGGAGGTGTTGACGGTACGCGGCAGGGTGTTGAGCACCGCGCGGTTGGCGATCTCGGAGAACTTCGACTTCTCGTCCCGGGCCCACTCGTCGCGCACCCGGTCGAACACCACCACCGTGTCGTTGACGGAGAAGCCGATGACGCTCAGGAGCGCGGCGAGGAACACGCCGTCGATCGGCTTGCCCAGCCAGATGAACAGCCCGACCACCAGGACCAGGTTGAAGGCCAGCGACAGCATGGTGGACACGCCGAACGACCAGCGGAAGCGCCAGGCCAGGTAGACCATCTGGAGCGCGAGGGCCGCGCCCAGGGCGATCAGCGCCCGGTTGCGCAGCTCGTCGCCCATGCTCGGGCCGATCAGCTCGTCGCTGACCAGTTCCACGCCGCCGGTCTGCTCGCCCAGGGCGTCCGCGATCCGGGCCGCGTCGTCGTCGGAGATGCTGCCGGTGCGCACCGAGATGTCGCCGTCACCGGACTCCTGGACCACGGCCGTGTCCGAGCCGGGGAAGTCCAGCGCGGAGATGACGGAGCGGGCCTCGTCGACCGAGACGCCCTCCCCGCTGGTGACCTCGTACTCCAGCACGCGGCCGCCGGTGAACTCCACACCGAGGTTGGTGTCGCGGATCAGCGGAGCGGCGACCGCGGCCGCCACGATCAGACCCGCCACGATCAGGCCCTTGGCGCGGTGGCCCATGAGGTCGGGGTTCTTCTCGACCAGCCAGGTGCGGACGCCGCCGATGCGGTTCAGGCCGCTGACGGCCGGGTGCTTGCGCACGACCGCGCGCCGCACCGCCCACTCGACGAACACGCGCGCGATGACCAGCGCGGAGAACATCGAGACGAGGGTACCGATGCTCAGGGTCACGCCGAAGCCCTGCACGGTGCCCGAGGCGAAGAAGAACAGCAGGGCGGCGGCGATGAGCGTGGTGATGTTGGTGTCGAGGACGGCGCTCCACGCCTTGCGGGAGCCCACGACGAACGCCTTCTCCAGGCTCGGCGGCACCGCCCGGCGCCGCTTGCGGGTGAGCACCCCGGACTCGGCCTGGGCCGCCTCGTCCTCGGTGGCGTCCCGCAGCCCGGCGGACTTGTTGGCCTCGTAGACCTTCGCCTGGCGCTGGTGTTCCTCACGTGTGCGTTCGAAGATCAGCACGTTGGCGTCGATGGCCATACCGATCGCCAGCACGAAGCCCGCCAGGCCCGGCAACGTCAGTGTGGCGTTGATGGCGACCAGGGCGCCGTAGGCGATGAGCGTGTAGAAGCCCAGGGCCAGGGCGGCCAGGAAGCCGACCAGCCGGTAGACCAGCGTGATGTAGAGCGTGGTGAAGGCCAGGCCCAGGACCGCGGCGACGGCGCTGGCCTGGATGGCCTCGGCACCCAGGGTCGGGCCGACCGTCTGGCGCTGGACCTCGGTGACCGGCAGCGGCAGCGAGCCGCCCTCGATCAGCACGGCCAGGTCGTTGGCGGTTTCACTGGTGAAGTCGGGGCTGGTGATGGTGGTGGTGTTGCCGGGCATGCCCACGTCGCAGGAGAACTCCGGGTTCACCTCCGGGGCGGAGATGATCTGCCCGTCCAGCACGATGGCCACGCGGCGGCGCGGGTCGCCCTGCTCGTAGCAGGCGGCGTCGGCGGTCAGCGCGGTCCACTGGTCGGCGCCCTCGCCGCGGAAGTTGACGTTGACCGTCCACTGCGCGCGGTTGACGCTGTCCAGCGCGGCCTCGGCGCTGGCCACCTGGTCGCCCTTGATGGCGGTCTCGCCGAGCTGGAGCTGGGTGCCGTCGGAGTCGGGGAGCGTCATCACGACGTCCTCGGGGTTCTCCGCGCTGGGACCGGCGGGGGGCTGCTGGCCGCCCATGCCTCCCATGCCGCCCTGCTGGGCCATGAGCTCTTCGAGCTGCTCCTGGGTCATCTCCCCGCCGCCGCCCTCGGCGGCCTCGTCACCGCCCTCGGCCGCGGCGTCGGACGGGGCGCGCGCCTCGTCCGCGGTGGCCTGCGGGGCGTTGGCGGAGTCGCCCGGGGCGGGCGCCTGCACGCCCTGGCCGCCGGCCTGGCCCACACCCAGCACGGGGTGGAAGGACAGCTGGGCGGTCTGGCCGATGATCTGCGCGGCCTCCGCCGGGTCCTGCACACCGGGCAGTTCGACGATGATCCGGTTCTCGCCCGAGCGCGACATGGTCGCCTCGGACACGCCCAGGCGGTCGATGCGCTGGCGCAGCACCTCGACGACCTGGTCGGTGTTCTCGGAGTTGGCGGGTGTGCCCTCGGGGCCGTCCTGGGTCTCCAGGACGATCTGTGTGCCGCCGCTGAGGTCGAGCCCCAGGCGCGGCGGGATGAACCACGCCGCGCCGAACGCGACGAGGATGACGAGAAGGGAGATGAGGGCGCGTGTCCAACGCGCGCCCGCTCCCGTTTGACTGGACAAGGACCTGGTACCTCTTCACTGCGAATACGGGTGATCCCGACGCACGCCGGAGACAGGGGGGTACGCGCGGGGATGGTCAGATGGCGGTGTTCGCGGTGGGAGGGGGAGCCCGTGTCGGCGGCAGCTCCCCGGGGGCGTCCAGGTCCGGGACGGGAACGGGCGCGGGGGGAGAGAGCGGCCACCAGGGCTGGTCCCACACCGCCAGGCGCAGTGCGCTGCTGGGCACGGTGTCGGGCAGGTCGCGCAGCACCGACCGCTGGTCGCACGTGGAGGCGGGCGGCCCGACGGTGACCATCGGGTTCTCGGCCAGGTCCGCGCGTTCGCGCGGGGTCACCCGCTCCTGGTCCGCCGCCGCGGCCACGGCGCCCTCGGGGGCGCTGAGCAGGCCGTGCGGCGGCAGGGGCGGTCCGGCCGGCTGCCCGCCGCCGGAGGCGACGGGGAAGGACAGGATGACGAGCAGGACCACGCTGGTCAGCAGGGCGGTCGTGTGCCGGGCAGGGCGGGGTAGGGCACCGGTAACCATGGTGACCACCGCCTCGGGGAAGGACCGGGAGGGAAGTGCTGCCCGACCGTGCGTCCCGGTGGCGCACGGCTCGTCCAGCAGAGCATACGGGTAGGGGCAAGCCCCGGGGAATGTCCCTTCGGCCCCTGTCGCACCGCCGGGCCGCCGTGCCCCGGACCGCGCGCGGGGAGGCCGGGCCCGGCGCGGCGCGTGCGGCGCCGCGTGCGCGCCCCGGGGCCGTGCGCGGGAAATGGAGTTCAGCACGGCGCGGCAGTACCTTTAGGCTTGGGTCATGTCGTCGAATCGTCACATCCTGACCGCGGTCGCCTGGCCCTATGCCAACGGACCGCGCCACATCGGTCACGTGTCCGGCTTCGGAGTCCCCTCCGACGTCTTCTCCCGCTTCCAGCGAATGTCGGGCAACCACGTGCTGATGGTCAGTGGGACCGACGAGCACGGCACCCCGGTGCAGGTCCTGGCCGACCAGGAGGGCGTGACCCCCCGCGAGCTGGCCGACCGCTACAACCGGATCATCGCCGAGGACCTGGTGGGCCTGGGTCTGTCCTACGACCTGTTCACCCGCACCACCACCGGCAACCACTACGCCGTCGCGCAGCAGCTGTTCACCGCGCTGCACGAGAACGGGTACGTGTTCGCCCACACCACCAAGGGCGCGGTGTCCCCGTCCACCGGCCGTACGCTGCCCGACCGCTACATCGAGGGCATCTGCCCCATCTGCGGTTACGACGGCGCGCGCGGCGACCAGTGCGACAACTGCGGCAACCAGCTCGACCCGATCGACCTCATCTCGCCGCGTTCGCGGATCAACGGCGAGAAGCCGGAGTTCGTGGACACCGAGCACTTCATGCTCGACCTGCCCGCCTTCGCCGACGCCCTGACCACCTGGCTCAAGGGCAAGGAGGGGCAGTGGCGCCCCAACGTCCTCAAGTTCTCCCTGAACCTGGTGGAGGACCTCCAGCCGCGCGCGGTCACCCGCGACCTCAACTGGGGCGTGCCCGTCCCGCTGGAGGGCTGGAGCGACAACGCCAACAAGCGCCTGTACGTGTGGTTCGACGCGGTCATCGGCTACCTGTCGGCGTCGGTGGAGTGGGCCAGGCGCATCGGTGAGCCCGAGGCCTGGCGCCGCTGGTGGCAGGGCGACGAGGCCCGGTCCTACTACTTCATGGGCAAGGACAACATCGTCTTCCACTCGGTGGTCTGGCCCGCGATCCTGCTGGGCCACAACGGCGAGGGGGACCGGGGCGGCGAGCCCGGCCCGCTGGGCGAGCTGAAGGTGCCCACCGAGGTGGTCTCCAGCGAGTTCCTCACCATGGAGGGGCGCAAGTTCTCCTCCTCGCGGCGCGTGGTGATCTACGTGCGCGACTTCCTGGAGCGCTACTCCGCCGACGCGCTGCGCTACTACATCATGGCCGCCGGTCCCGAGACGCAGGACACCGACTTCACCTGGGCCGAGTTCGTGCGCCGCAACAACGACGAGCTGGTGGCGGCCTGGGGCAACCTGGTCAACCGCTCCATCTCGATGGCGGCCAAGAACCTGGGCGAGATCCCGGCGGCCGGTGAGCTGACCGACGAGGACCGCCGGGTGCTGGAGGACTCGCGGGCCGCGTTCGCCAGGGTGGGCGAGCGGCTGGAGCGGTCCCAGTTCAAGGCGGGCCTGCAGGAGGCCATGCGCACCGTGGCCGAGGCCAACAAGTACATCTCCGACCAGGCCCCGTGGGCGCTGAAGAAGACCGACCCCGAGCGCATGGCCACCGTGCTGCACGTGGCGCTCCAGCTGGTCCAGGACGCCAACACGCTGCTCACCCCGTACCTGCCCGAGTCGGCGAACAAGGTGTACGCGATGCTCGGCGGCACCGGCACCTGGACGGGCATGCCCCGCATCGACGCCGGGCGCGACACGATCGGCGGCTCGGAGGAGGAGGTGGAGTACCCGGTCATCACCGGGGACTACGCCGACAACGAGGCGCGCTGGGAGTCGCGGCCGATCGCGGTGGGCACTCCGCTCGGCCGTCCGGAGCCGCTGTTCGCCAAGCTCGACCAGTCGGTCGTGGACGAGGAGCTGGCCCGCCTGGAGGGCGCCGCCGGGTAGGCCCCGGCCGCGGCGGAGAGAAGGACGACCGCGCCGGCGGGCACCGCCCGTCGGCGCTTCTTCGTGGAGGAACGTGAGCATGGGAAAGCGCAGCGGCAGAGCGGTCAGGGAGCGCAACGACCAGACGCCCCCTCCGGTACCCGAACCCCTGCGCGTACCGGTCGCCGACAGCCACACCCACATGGACATGCAGACCCCGGAGGTCGAGGAGATCATCGCCGCCGCCGAGGGCGCCGGGGTGACCCCGCTCGTCCAGGTGGGCGTGGACCTGGCCTCCTCGCGGTGGGCGGCCGAGGTGGCCGCCGCGCACCCGGGCCGGGTGTGGGCGGCGGTGGCCCTGCACCCCAACGAGGCGCCGCGCATCGTGCACGGTGACGGCGCCCCGGGCGTGGAGGTGGACGACACCGACTGGGCGGGCAAGCTCCGCGAGCCCGGCGGGACGGCGGAGTTGGAGGCGCAGCTGGCCGCCATCGACGAGCTGGCCGCTCTGCCCCAGGTGGTGGCGGTCGGCGAGACCGGTATGGACACCTTCCGCACCGGCCCCGAGGGCGCGCGGGCCCAGGAGGAGTCCTTCCGCCGCCACATCGACATCGCCAGGCGCCGCGGCAAGGCCGTGATGATCCACGACCGCGACGCCCACGAGGACGTGCTGCGGATCCTGGAGGAGGAGGGCGCGCCGGACAGGGTGGTCTTCCACTGCTTCTCCGGCGACGCCGCCATGGCCAAGGTGTGCGCCGAGCACGGGTACTTCATGAGCTTCGCGGGCAACGTCACCTTCGCCAGCGCCGAGTCCCTGCGCGAGGCCGCCGCCGCGGCGCCGCCGGAGCTGATGCTGGTGGAGACCGACGCGCCCTTCCTCACCCCCAAGCCCTACCGGGGCCGTCCCAACGCCCCCTACCTGATCCCGCACACGCTGCGGACGCTGGCGGGGGTCAAGGGCATGGACGAGGACGAACTGGCCGGGATCATCGCGGGCAACGCGGGACGCGCCTTCGGGTTCTGACCCCGGGATCCGCGGATCCGGATCCCCGCCGTCACGAACGGCGGCGGGGTTTCCGCGTCCCACCGGGAACGCGGGGACCCCGCCCTGGCGACCGCGGGCCGCCCACGCCGCAGGCGGCGCGCCGGCTCTAGCCGCCCCGCTTGCGCGGGAAGGCTGCGCGCGAAGCGCGTCCGTTGAGGGTGGTGGCGGGCGACGGGTGGGACGACGCGAAGCGGAGGTCCCCAAAAACACTGCCTAGCCGCCCCGCTTGCGCCAGGCGTTCTCCCGACCCTGCCGGTCGGCGGCCTTCCACTGCCTGCGGCGCTCGGCGCGCAGGCGCGCGTCGCCCCGGGAGCGGTTCCACTCGGACTCGCGCCGGAGCCGGTTCCAGCGCTCCAGCCGCCGGGCGTCCAGCTCGCCCTCGTCCACGGCGGCGGTGACCGCGCAGCCGGGCTCGCCGCCGTGACGGCAGTCCCGGAAGCGGCACTGTTCGGCGAGGTCGGAGACGTCGGCGAAGGTCCGGTCCACGCCCCGCGCGTCGCCGGGCACGTCGATGCGCCGCACCCCGGGGATGTCCAGGACCAGCGCTCCGCCCGGTAGCTGGAGGAGCTGGCGGCGGGTGGTGGTGTGCCGCCCCCGCCGGTCGTGGCGGATCTCGCCGGTGTCCATCAGCTTCCGTCCGGCCACCGCGTTGACCAGGCTGGACTTGCCCGCTCCGGAGGTGCCGAGCAGGACCCAGGTGGTGCCGGGCAGGAACCGCGCGGCCAGTTCCTCCACACCGAGGCCGGTGTGCGCGCTGACGGTGTACACGTCGGCGCCCGCGGTCACCGAGCCGACGAGTTCGAGCACCTCGGGGAGGCGGTCCCCGGCCAGTTCGGCCTTGGTGACCGCCACGACCGGGGTCGCCCCGCTCGCCCAGGACAGGCTGAGGAAGCGTTCGAGGCGGCCCACGTTGGGCCCCTGGTCGGCGGCCTCGCAGACCAGGACGCCGTCGATGTTGGCGGCCAGGACCTGGTCGTGGGAGTCGCGGGCCACGCCCTGGCGGACGAGGCTGCCGGAGCGTTCGAGGACGGCCTCGACGACCCAGGTGTCGCCGGAGCGGCGCACCGCGACCCAGTCGCCGCCGCACGGGGCGGAGGACGGGTCGGCCTGCGCGGCCCTGGTGACGGCGGGGGAGTAGTCGGCGGCGGCCTCACGGGGGAGGCGGATCACCGCCCCGCCCCGGCGGGAGGAGGAGACGCGCGCGGGGAGCAGGGGGTGGGGACTCGCCGCGGCGACGGCGTCGAAGGCCCGCTCGACGCGGCGGTTCCATCCCAGCGCGGTCAGCGGGGAGGCGGCGGGTGTGTCTGTGCTGTCGTACGTGTTCACGACGGACTCTCTGGAGCGGCGAGCCGTCAGGAGGGGAAGCGCCCCTCAGGGCTCGCGAACGGTTGGGAAGGCCGGGTTCGAACCATGCGCAGGAACGGTCATCACTGCTTCCTCTCCGTCGTCGGCGCCGAGGACACGGCGCGCTCCGCCTCCGCGAGTGTAGGACCGCCGGGGCGGAGCGCACCACGGGTTTTCCGAGTGCCGGCCCGGGGGCGGGGACCGGGTCGGCTCAGCGGCGCCTGGTCCACACGTCGTCGGACGGCACGGTCCTCGGGGCGGTGGCGTGCCGCGGCACGTACTCCCCGGCGGCGGGCTCCTCCGGTTCGCTCCCGGAGGCGGGCGCGGCGGGGGCGGGCGCGCGCCGGGAGTAGTCCGGGCGCTCCTCCTCCACCCCCAGCAGGAGGAAGAGGCTGCAGATCAGCATGAAGACGAACAGGCCCGCGAGCAGGGGCAGAACCAGGTCCGGCGCGCTGGAACCGTCCGGGGGGCTGTGCCGGGAGAAGCGCGGTTGCGTGAAGTGGACGCCCGTCATGCCGGTGTAGTGCATGGTGGTCACCGCGACGGCCATGGCCACGGAGGCGGCGGTGATGGCGGGGAGACCGCGCAGCCGGGAGGCGAACCACAGGGAGGCGGTGGCGGCCACCAGCGCGATCACGCAGGCCAGGGCGACGTAGAGCGGGTCGTGGTGGATCTGCCCGTGCACGTTCATCGAGAGCATGCCGAGGTAGTGCATCGCGATGATGCCGGTCCCGGAGATGAGACCGCCCAGCAGGAGCCGGGGGGTCGTCCTCCCGCGGATGGTCAGGGTGAGCGCCACGGCCATCACCGCGATGGCGATGACCCCGCTGACCACGGTGAGCGCGGTGTCGTAGCGGATGGCCGTGCCGGGCGGGGAGAAGCCCATCATGGCGATGAAGTGCATCGACCACACGGCCACCCCGCCCAGGGCGAGGGAGGCCAGGGACAGCCACTGCCACCGGACGAGTCCGCTCGTCCGGCGCGCGCGTGAGGCGAAGGACAAGCCGAGGAACGACCCGATCACCGAGACCGCGAAGGCGATGGAGGGGGTCAGCCAGTCCTGGGCGAGGTGGTCGAGCACGGCGCACTACTTTCCATGACCTTGGTCCCGTTTCGGACGGGTTCCATGGATAGTAGGGAGGCCTGAGACTGATGCGCCAGGGGTGTTTTCCAACGTGTGTGGCCTGATGTGGCCAGTGGCAACTCAGGGGAACAGGGGTGCGACCCTCAGTTCCGCCGGGCCCTCGCGTCGGCGGCGGCTCCGTCCGGGCCCTCAGGCACGCAGACCCGCGAAGGCGATCCTGGCCAGGGTGTCGGCGATCTCGTCGGAGTCCAGCCCGCGGTCCGGCTTGTACCACTCCGAGATCGAGTTGACCATGCCGAACAGCAGGCGGGCCGCGACGGCGGGGTCCACGTCCGGGCGGATGTCGCCGTCGGCGGCGCCCTCGCGCACCAGGTCGGCGATCAGGTGGTCGAACGCCCGGCGCCGCTCCAGCGCGCGCTTCTCCACCTCGGTGTTGCCGCGCACCCGCAGCAGCAGGGTCACGTGGGGCAGCTCGTCCACCAGCACCCTGACGCTGCCGCGCAGCACGTGCTCCAGGCGGTCGATGGCCGGGCCGGTGGTCGAGGCCTTCTCGCGGGTGACCGCGAACAGGGCGTCCATGGCCAGGTCCAGGGAGCGGCGCAGCAGCTCGGTCTTGCCGGTGACGTGGTGGTAGATGGCCGACTTGGTCACGCCCAGGGCGCGCGCCAGGTCCTCCATGCTCGTGCCGTCGTACCCGCGTTCGTTGAACACGCGCGCGGCCACGCGCAGGACGGAGTCGGCGTCGTGGCCGGGGCGGCCGGAGCGTCGCCGCCCCGCTGCCCCGCGGCGGGAGGGCGCTGGTTCGACAGGGGAAGATCTGGACACGGTTGTCGAATCTACCTGGTGGGAGCGGCCCCGTGGGCGGGGGACGGCCGCGGGCGCGTCCGCCTTCGCCGGGTCCCACGAGGATTTCCTAACGAACGGTCGGTTGGTAATACATCCTATCCCGGGTCCGGGGCGCCCCCGGACCACCCTCGCCGACCGGTCGCGCGGAGTGCTGCGGGGGGCACGTCTCGTAACACCCGGAGAAGGCCGGATGAACCGCGGGAAAACGTCCGCGCGCGGCGTTGTGCGAGTTCAGCGGCACGGAAAGGGATTTTTTTCGCATCCGTTCCGGGCGTGCGCCTCCGGGAAGGGCGTTAGGAGCGCGTTAAAAACTCTTGAACTGGTTCGCGGAGCAAGAGTAATTTGACCCTCGTTTGGCGGCAAAAGTCCATATTTGTCGACGTCAAGAATGAGACCCCACATGGCCATCACCCGTCGTAACGCCCTGCGCGTTTCCCTCGCCGGAGGGGTCGGGGCCGCGGTCGCCACCGCCGTCTCCGCCCCAGCCTGGTCGGCTCCCATGCCCGCGCCCCAACCGGGGGACGCCGCGGAGGCGCTGCGCCTCCTCAAGCGGGGCAACAGGCGCTGGCGCCGGTACGACTCCCGCCACCCCAACGAGGGCCCCGCCCGCAGGGAGGAGATGGCCCGCGGCCAGAACCCCTTCGCCGTGATCCTCGGCTGCGCGGACTCCCGTGTGGCGCCCGAGCTGGTCTTCGACCGCGGGCTCGGCGACCTGTTCACCATCCGCTCCGCGGGCCAGGTCCTGGACGAGTCCGTCCTGGGCAGCATCAGCTACGCCGCCGAGCACCTGGCGGTCCCGCTCATCGTCGTCCTGGGGCACTCCTCGTGCGGCGCGGTCAGCGCCGCCGTGGAGGCCCACGAGACCGGGGAGCTCCCGCACGGCCACGTCGGCTACCTGGTGGAGGGGATCCTGCCGGTGGTCGAGGCCACCCCCGACGAGGGCGGCGACTTCGTGGACGCCTGCGTCCGGGCCAACGCCGAGTACATCGCCGACCAGCTCCGCGTGGACGCCGACCTGCGCGAGCTGGTCGAGTCCGGCCGCCTGGACGTGGTCCCCGCCCGCTACGACCTGGAGACCTCCGAGGTCAGCTGGCTCTGACCCCGCGCCGCCGCGCGTTCGCCGCACCACGGACCCGTGCCCCCGGTCAACCCCGCTCACCGCTCCGCCCCTTCCCCCGTCCCCGCCCGGGCGGCCGCTCCGCCCGCCCCCCCCGCACCGGCACCACCCGGGTCCGAGGTCCCGAAACTCCCTAAAGGGAGAAAAGGTGATCATGCGCGACACCGGGGACGATCACCTTTCTCGGTGGGGCGAAACACGCTCCGGTGTCCCCCCGTCCTCCTTTCGGCTTTCCGCCACCCCCTCCGGTCAGGCATAACACAATAAATCACTGAAAAGGCTGCGCTGCGAACGTATGACGCCTATTCTCGTGATGTCCGCAAAGGACAGTTAGCCTGATTCGTCGCGGGCCGACCCGAGTCCCGGCCCCAGCCTTCGCAAAGGACCGACGTGCGCTTCGAGCAGCAGTTGCGGGAGATGCTCCAGACGCCGGGGGTGCGCAGTGCCTGCCTCGTGGACTGGCGGCGCGGGCGCGTCCTCGCCCACGCCGGCGCCGACGATCCGGCCGCGGACGCGGCGGCGATCCTCAGGGCCGTCAGGGAGGGTCCCCTGTGCGCCGGCCAGCGGGTGGAGGACGTCGTCGTCACCGACACCGACCACCACGTGCTGTTCGCCGTCCTGGAGGGCTCCGACCTGTGCGTACGGGTGCGGATGGGCCGCACGGAGGGCAGCCTCGGCTTCACCCTGCGGCGGCTGCGCGACCTGGTGCGCACGGCGAGGGTGCCGCCTCCCCGCGACGACACCGACCGCCCGCCCCGGCGGGACCTGCCCCGCCCCGCCGCGCCGGCGGTCGCGTCCGTGGACCGCAAGGTGCTGGAACGCGTGCTCACCGCGCTGCGGACGCTGTCCGTCGACCGCCCCCGGCCGGTGGCCGCGTGACCGGTGGGCAGCCCCGCCGAGGCGCCTCCGGCCTGCGCCGCTGGATCGCCGACCGCAGGGCGCCGCGCCGACCCACGTCAAGGAGAGAGAAGGACATGCCGAACATCGAAGCCGGGCTCAAGGAGATGATGGAGATCGAGGGGGCTGTGGGCGCCGCCGTCGTCGACTACAGCAGCGGGATGGCGCTGGGCACCCTCGCCTCCACCAACACCCTCGACCTCACCGTGGCCGCCGCCGGGAACACCGAGGTGGTCCGCGCGAAGATGCGCACCATGGACCAGTTGGGGATCAACGACGTGATCGAGGACATCCTCATCACCCTGTCCGGGCAGTACCACATCATCCGACCCCTCACCAGCCGCAAGGGGCAGGGGCTCTTCCTCTACCTGGCCCTGGACCGCTCCCGGGGCAACCTCGCCCTGGCCAGGCACCGCCTCAAGGGCATCGAGGCGGACCTGGAGGTCTGACCGGGCGGGCCGCCCCGGCGCCCCGCCCGCCCGGAGGATTCCCAGCCGGGGAGGCGATGGGGCAGAATGCCGGTGTCCGCCCCCCGGCACCCTAGGGAGACAGCACATGTTCCGGGTCGTTATCAGCCGTCTCACCGACAACGGACTGCGTGTCACCCCAGAGCAGAAGGACACCGCCATGTCCGTCCAGGAGGCGGTGTCCTTCATCCGTGAACACCTGCCCGGGGTGGACACCGCGGCCTTCGGCGACAGCGCGGTGCAGGGCTCCGTCAACCGGGTCAACGACTTCCGCTGCGACGTCTCCACCGCGGACGGGGGGCACTACCGGGTGGTCATCGCCCCGATGATCTGACCCCGCCTCCCTGTCGAGGGGGATCCCCGGTACGCGCCGCCCCGCCACCGCGCAGTGTCTTCGGGACCTCCGCTTCGGTCCGTGTCCGGGCGCCCGGAGCACGGGAATCGGGTTGAAGCAGGCACAGCGGCGCCTACGGCGGGTTCGCTCGTGCCCACCCGTCGCCCACCACCACCCTCAACCGACGCCTACGGCACAGTTCCTCCACGGAAACCCGCCCGCGCCGCCTCCGGAACCCCGTGGGCGCCCGAGCCGACCCCCCACGAGCTGAGGCCCGCCCAGAAAACAGGACCTGGACCTGCGGCCGGGTCAGTCCGACCCGAAGGCGGAGTCGAACGACGCCTCCGGCGGGTCGTAGGCGTGGGAGCGCACGAACTCCACCGCCTCGGCCGCCCCGACCAGCCGGTCCATGCCCGCGTCCTCCCACTCCACCGAGATCGGACCCTGGTAGCCGATCGCGTTCAGCGTGCGGAAGCAGTCCTCCCAGGGCACGTCGCCGTGCCCGGTCGAGACGAAGTCCCAGCCCCGGCGCGGATCACCCCACGGCAGGTGGGAGCCCAACCGCCCGTTGCGGCCGTTGCCCACCCGCTTGCGGGCGTCCTTGCAGTCCACGTGGTAGATCCGGTCCCGGAAGTCCCACAGGAACCCGACCGGGTCGATGTCCTGCCACACCATGTGGCTGGGGTCCCAGTTCAGGCCGAAGGCCGGACGGTGCCCCACCGCCTCCAGCGCCCTCTGGGTGGACCAGTAGTCGTAGGCGATCTCGGAGGGGTGCACCTCGTGCGCGAAACGCACCCCCACCTCGTCGAACACGTCCAGGATCGGGTTCCACCGGTCGGCGAAGTCGCGGTACCCGGCCTCGATGACGTCCTCGCCCACCGGCGGGAACATCGCCACGTACTTCCAGACGGCCGAGCCCGTGAAGCCCACCACGGTGGACACGCCGAGCCTGGCGGCCGCGCGGGCGGTGGTCTTCATCTCCTCGGCGGCCCGCCGGCGCACGCCCTCGGGCTCGCCGTCGCCCCACACCCGCGCGGGCAGGATGTCGCGGTGGCGGTGGTCGATCGGGTCGTCGCAGACGGCCTGGCCCAGCAGGTGGTTGGAGATCGCCCACAGGCCCAGCCCGTGGCGTTTGAGCGTGTCCAGCCGGTCGCGCACGTAGTCGTCGTCCACGGCGGCCCGGGTGACGTCGAGGTGGTCGCCCCAGCAGGCGACCTCCAGACCGTCGTAGCCCCACGAGGAGGCCAGGGAGCACACCTCCTCGAAGGGAAGGTCGGCCCACTGTCCGGTGAACAGGGTGACTGGTCGCGGCATGTTCGTCTCCTCCTGGAGTAGGGGGGTTTCGTGGTCAGTGGTCGTGTCCGTCGCCGGGGCCCTCCCCGGCGCCCTCCGGCTCCGCGTCCGCCCCGGCGCCGTCGGGTTCGAGGGCGCCGCTGTCGGGGGCGGCGGGCAGGTACAGGTGGACGTGGCCGTGCCCGGCGTCCACGCTCACCGCGTCCAGGTGCGTGGCCGCCACCGACCACGACACGACCGCCTCGTCGCGCAGTTCCATGGCGATGTGCAGCACGTCCATGCGCAGGTCCTCGTCCTCGACCAGGGCGGCCTTGGCGTAGGTGTCGACCGACATGGACAGCAGCCGGACGGAGGACACCAGGCCCGCGTGCGCGGTCCGGTGGGCGCCGCCGGAATCGGGAACCTCGCCGAAGTGCACCGAGGCGGCCTGCACCTCGGTGCGCCAGGAGTTGACCACCGAGGCCTCGGTCAACTCCAGGGGCGGGTGTGATCCGTCGGTGGGCAGGAACTCCTCCATGTCCTCCACCACGGGGACGAGTCCCTCGTGGGCCGTGCGGGTGTGGGTGAGCAGCGAACCGACCTGTTCGGCGTCGGGGTGGTCCGCCGGGGCCTGCGGCGCGGCGGAGGCGCCGTCCGCGCCGTCACCGCCGAGGAACACGGCGGAGGCGACGGCGGCACCGGCCACCGCGAACGACACCCCGGTCAGCCACCAGGTGGCGGGGGTGTCCGCCACCGGGTCCGGGAACTCGGATCCGGCGGCGGAGGGGGTCTTGTGAGCGGGCATGGTGACGTCTCCTCGTGGGGATGGAGCCGCCCTACCTCAGTCAGCGCTTTCCGGCGAGCGCGGCACCGAGCGGGGGTGGTGGACGTTTCCTCCTGGCCCGGGGGCACCGGCGGCCGTGGTGCGGACACGGCGGCCGGCTCCCGTCCCCCGTGGATCCCGGCCGCACCCGTACGGGCGGACCGCGGACCCCGAGGAGCGCTGCCTACCTGCACGGCGGCTCCTCTCGTCGGCTCAGGGCGCGAAGGAAGGCCAGGCCGTCGACGGCGATCGCGTCCTGGGTCGCCGCCAACGGTCGCCAGACGGAGGCCGCCGTGGCGATGCTGGCATTGTCCGCCGTGAACGACTCGATCACCAGGGGTCCTCCGTACCCCGCGTCGCCGAGCGCGCCGAGGATCGCGCTCCAGTCCAGGTGGTCGGCCCCGGGGGAGCCGCGGTCGTTCGCGCACACCTGCACGTGCGCCACCCTGCCCGCGGCGCGCCGCACGGCCGCCGCCACGTCCCGCTCCTCGATGTTCATGTGGTACACGTCCAGGGCCAGCCCGCAGTGCTCCGCGGGCAGGTCGGCCAGCATCTCCAGTCCCTGGTCCACCGTGTTGATCACGCTCGTCTCGTACCGGTTGAGCGGCTCCACCGCCAGCCGGACCCCCGCGGCCGAGCAGTGCCCGACCACGGGGGCCAGCGCCTCGGTCAGCTCCGCGCCGATCCCCGCCCGCTCACGCGGGGACATCCGCCACGTGCGGCCGACCGAGGCGTAGGCAGGACCGGCGGCGACGGGGGAGCCCACCGCCGCGGCCGCGTCCACGACCCGCCTGAGGTAGTCCTGCGTGGCCGAGCGGGTGGCCGCGTCGGTCGCGACCAGTTCCCGGCCCGGCCCCATGACCAGCACGACGCTGGCCGTCAGGCCCAGCCCGTCCAGCAGGGCCCGGGCGCGCCGGGGGTCCCAGTCGCCCGTGTTCTCCACGGGGAGTTCGATCACGTCGAATCCCCACTCCGCCACGCGGGGCGCGATCCGCTCCAACGCGGCGTCGGTCAGCGGCGACGTCCACACCCAGGTGTTGACCCCCAGCGCGCGCACCTACCGGTCCGTCCAGGCCTCGGGGAAGCCCGGCAGGTCCTCGCCGCCGAACTTCGCGTAGTGCAGGGACGGCATCTCCGCGTTGCGCTCCAGGTACTCGTCCAGCTCGTCCTGACGGATCGGCTCCTGCGGCAGGATCCACTCCGAGGGCACCTCCTCGCCGGCGAGGATCATGCCGGCGGCCAGGACCGGGGTCCGCCACTGGAAGTTGGAGTAGACGGGCGCGATCGCGGTGAGGTCCTCCTCCTGCCACTTGCGCATGAAGCTCAGCTCGTCCTCCCCGGAGATCACCGGGTAGGGCTGGCCCGCGTCCTCGAAGGCCTCCAGGGCGGCCACGGCGCCGTCCCCGGCGTCCATCCAGATGCCGTCGACCTCGCCGCGCTGGAGGTGCTGGGAGACCAGGTCCTTGATCATGGCGCCGTCGCCCTCGGTGAACTCGTGGCCGAGCACCTCCAGCTCGCTGTCGGCGAAGATCTCCTGGGCCGCCGCCCAGCGGTGTTCGAGCACGTCCACGCCGGGCAGGATGCGCAGCGCCAGCACGGTCGAGCCGGGCTCCAGCTCATCGACCAGGAACTCGGCCGCGTCCGCGCCGTAGGCGTAGCCGCCGATCGGGTGGATGAACGTGACCATGCAGTCGCTGTTCACGCCGCGGTCGAAGACCACGACCGGGACGCCGCTCTCGCAGGCGGTCTCCACCGCCGGGGTCAGGGTCGCGGTGGTGGAGGGGGAGATGATGATGACGTCGCAGTCCCCGGAGTCCACGAAGGCCTGGATGTCGGAGATCTGCTGGTTGTCGTCGTCGGCGGCGTCCGACACCCGGAACTCGCCGATGCGCCCCTCCTCCTGGAGCGCCTCCACCTGCTGCTCCATGGTGATGAAGCCGGTGACGCGCCAGGGGTTGGACACCGAGGCGTTGGAGAAGCACAGCGTCGCGTCCTCCGGCGCGTCGTGCGTGAACTCCGAGGTGTCGATCCACTCTGGCTCGATCGCCTGGAGCCAGGGCTGGTCCTCGGGGCCCTCCGGGGTGATCTCGCGCTGGGCCAGCTGCGCCTCGAACTCGGCCTCGTCGAACCACTCCCCGTCGGGGGTGAGTTCGGAGCCCGCCTCCTCGGGGGCGTCGGTGGGGGCGTCCGTCGTACACGCCGTGAGCATCAGGGTCAGGCCGGCGGCGCCGGCGAGCAGCACGCGGGGGACGCGCATGGTTACCTCCTGGAAGTGCCGAGCGGCCGCTCGGTCGGATGGTCCGGTCGCCGTCGCAGGCGCTCCGGCAGTCGAAGGTCGCCCCGGCGGGCGGCGTAGGCCACCGCGGCGATGATGATGAGCCCCTGCACCGTGGGCTGGAGCGTCGAGGGCAGGTACAGCTGGTTGAACAGCGTGAACAGGGCCTCCACGGTCAGGGCTCCCAGGACGGCGGCGACCACGGTGCCGCGCCCGCCGCCCAGCACCACCCCGCCCAGGACCACGGCGGTGATCGCGGTGAACTCCAGCCCGTCGCCGACCTGCGCGGTGACCCCGGCGTAGCCGCCGATGAGGACGGCGGCGACGGTGGCCATGAGGGAGGAGCCGACGAAGGCCATCGTGCGCACCCGCCACACCCGCACCCCCGAGAACGCGGCGGCGACGTCGTTGTCGCCCGTCGCCACGAGGGAGCGGCCGTAGGGCGAGCGCATGAGCACCACCGCGCCCGCCGCCAGCACCAGGGCGATGAGCAGCGCCCACGGGATCTCGCCGAGGACGGGCACGCCCTCGATCCCCTGTCGGCCGAACACGCGGAAGGACTCCGTCAGCGCCCCGGTGGGCGCCCCGCCGGTCCAGTAGCGCACGGCGCCGAACAGGATCAGCATCGTGCCGAGCGTGGTGATGATCGACGGCACCCGCAGCAGCGTGGTCACCAGGCCGTTGACCAGGCCCACGACCAGGCCGAAGACCAGCATGAGGCCGATCACCGGCCAGGTCATGGCCTCGTCTCCGTCGATGAGGCGGGCCGCGATCACCACCTGCGCGCCCACCAGGGACCCGACCGACAGGTCGAACTCCCCGGAGACGATCACCAGGTACTGGCCGATGGCCAGGATCACCAGCGGCGCGGCCTTCTTGGCGAAGGCCATCAGCGGCGGCCCCTCGAAGAACGAGGGGTTCTGGGTGGCGATCACCACGAAGATCAGCGCCAGCAGCAGCGCGACGGTCGCCGTGCCGCCCCGGCCCAGCGCGGCCAGCGCCGCCAGCGGTCCCGGGCCGCGCGACTCGGGCCCGCGCGGCCCGACCGGGCCGCGCGCGTCCTGGGTGGGGGTCGGGGTCATCGGCGGCCTCCGAGGGGTTGCGGTGCGGATCCCGTCCCGGGGTCCGGATCGGGGGCGGTCCCGGTGTCCGGAGCGGGCCGCGGCACGGGGGAGGACGGCGGCGCGCCGCCGGAGGGGAAGCGCGTCCGCACGGCGGAGCGCCCGCCGCGGGCGTAGACGGCCACGGCGGCGATGACGATGACGCCGCGCAGCACGTCCTTGACGAACGGGTCGACCGCCAGCACGTTGAACACGGTGTCGAGCGTGGCGAGGATGAGCACCCCCGCCACCGTCCCGGCCACGCCGCCGCGCCCGCCGAGCAGGTAGGTCCCGCCCAGCACCACGGCCGCGATGGCCTCCAGCTCGTAGCCCCCGGAGTAGACGGTGGCGCTGCCGGTCCCGAACCGGGCGGCCAGCAGCAGACCGGCCACACCGGCGGTGACCGAGCACAACACGTGCGCGGTGACCGTGGGCACCCCGGAGCGGACCCCGGAGAGCCGGGCCACGTCGGCGTCGCCGCCGACGGCGTAGATGTGGTAGCCCATCCGGGTGCGGCTCAGGAACAGCACCGCCGCCACCGCCACGCCCAGCATGACCAGGGTGGAGACGGGCAGCACGCCGATCCGGGTGTAGCCGAAGGTCTGGAAGGCGGTGGGCACCGCCCCGGCCGGGCCCTGGAAGTTCGTGTCCAGGTAGCCCTTGATCACCAGCCCCATGCCCAGGGTGGCGATGAAGGGGTTGACCCGCAGTCCCGTGACCACCAGCCCGTTGACCAGGCCGATCAGCGCGGCCAGGCCGAGCGCGGCGGCCACGCCGAGCACGATCCGGGACGGGTCGCCCGCCATGGTGGTGGCCGCGACCACGGTGGACAGGGCGGCCACGTAGCCGACCGACAGGTCCAGGGAGCGGCACAGGATGACGAGGGTCATCCCGACGGCCAGGAAGCCCAGCAGGCTGCTGCGGGTGAGCAGGTCGACGGTGTTGGCGGTGGTGAACAGGTTGCCGCCCCGGGCGGCCACGAAGGCCGCGCTGACCGCGAGCAGCAGCACCAGGGCCAGGTAGACCAGCCCGGTGGTGCCCGTCCGGGCGCGCAGGCTCCGGAGGACGGAGGTCGGTGGGGGTGTCACGGGGCGGCCTCCTCGTGCCGTGCGGGGGAGCCGCCGTTGCCGGTTCCGGCGGCCGGGTCGCCCCCGGCGGCCGGTGGGGTGGGAGTGCCCGAGCGCGGTGGAGCGGCGGCCGGGTCCTGCTTGGCGGCCGGGTTCTGCTGGGCGGACGGGCCGGTGGCCGGACCCTCCTCGGAGTCCGGACCCTGCTCGGCGGCTGATCCGGCGGACGCTCCGGTGGCCGGGTCCTGCCCGGGAACCGGTGCGGCGGACCCGCCCGGGTGCGGCGATCCGGTGGCCATCGCCATGACCGCCTCCTCGGCTGCCCCGCCGGGCAGCTCGCCCGCCACCCGGCCGTCCCGCAGGACGACCAGCCGGTCGGACATGCCGATCAGCTCGGGCAGCTCGGAGGAGATGAGCACGATCGCCACACCGGCCGCGGCCAGCTCGCGCATGAGCCGGTAGACGGCCTGCTTGGCGCCCACGTCGATGCCGCGCGTGGGCTCGTCGAGCACCATCACGCCGGGTTCGGCGGCCAGCCACTTGGCCAGCACGACCTTCTGCTGGTTGCCGCCGGACAGGTACCGGACCTCCTGGTCCTGGCCGCCGCGCGCCACCAGCTCCAGGGAGGAGAGGATGCCGGGCAGCCGCCGGGCCCCGCGCGCCGAGCCCAGGGGCCAGACCGCGTCCAGGACCAGGCGGCCGTTGGCCGCCACCGACTGGTTCAGCGCCAGCCCCTGCGCCTTGCGGTCCTCGGTGACCAGCACCAGGCCCGCGCGCACCGCCGTGCGCGGCGAGCGCGGGTCCACCCGCCGCCCGTCCACGCGGACCTCGCCCCGGGTGAAGCGCTCGACGCCGAAGAGGGCGTGGGCGACCTCGGTGCGCCCGCTGCCCTGGAGCCCGCCCAGGCCCAGGATCTCGCCGCCGCGCACCTCGAAGCCGATCCCGTCCAGCTGGGTGTTGCCGCCTCCGGTGACCGACAGCCGCACCCGTCCCACGTGCTCGCCGTGCGGCTCCAGGGGCTCGGGGAAGACCGCCGAGACCGGACGCCCGACCATCTTGCGGACCAGCTCGGCCGGACCGATCTCACCGGCGGGGACGGTGTCCACGAGGTGGCCGTCCTTGAGCACCGTGATGGTGTCGGCCAGGTCGAAGATCTCCCGCATGCGGTGCGACACGTACAGCACCGCCACGCCGCGTTCGCGCAGGCGGCCGATGATCCGGTAGAGCACCTCCACCTCGTGGTCGGCCAGCGCGGCGGTCGGCTCGTCCATGGAGATGATGCGCGCGTCGTGCGAGAGCGCCTTGACGATCTCCACGATCTGCTGTTCGGCCACCGACAGCGACCGCACCCGGGCCCGGGGGTCGATGCCCTCCAGACCGAGTTCGGCGAGCAGTTCGGCGGTGGCCCGCTCCATGGCCCGGCCGTCCACCAGGCCGCGGCGGCGGATCTCGCGGCCGAGGAAGACGTTCTCGGCGACGGTGCGGTCGGGCAGGAGGTTGAACTCCTGGAAGACCGTGGTCACGCCCGCGCGCTGGGCCTGGACGGGGTGCTCGAAGGAGACGGTGTCGCCCTCCAGCTCGACCGTGCCCCCGTCCGCGCGGTGCACCCCGGCCAGCACCTTCATCAGGGTGGACTTGCCCGCCCCGTTCTCGCCGACCAGGGCGTGCAGCTCGCCGGGGTGGAGTTCCAGGTCGATCCCGTGCAGGACGCGCACGCCCAGGAAGGACTTGGTGATGCCGCTCATCCGGAGCAGGGGCGGGCCGCTCATGCCCCGTCCACCTCCGGCACGTCGACCCAGCGGCGTTCCCGCGCCGAGGTCAGGACGGCCTCGGCCAGCACGGCGGCGCGCAGGCCGTCGGCGAACACCGGCAGGCCCTCGGGGGTCCGCCCGGCGATGGCGGCCCCGGTGTCGGCCACGAGCGCGTTGAAGCAGTCCTGGTAGCCCTGCGGGTGGCCGACGGGGGTCGTGGACAGGCGCGCGGCGTCGGCGCTCAGCTCGGGGTCGTCGCGGCTGATGGTGCAGCTGCGGCCCCGGCCGCCCGCCCAGAGGGTCTCGGGCCGCTCCTGGTCGAACAGCAGGGTGCCCTCGGTGCCGGAGACCTCCAGCACGAGCCGGTTCTTGCGGCCGGGGGAGACCTGGCTGATGACGGCGCCGCCGACCACGCCCCCCGCGGTGGAGAACTGGAAGGCCACCAGGTCCTCGGTGGCCACCGAGCGTCCGGCGCGGGTGTCGTTGACCCGCGAGGTCTGCGCGCTGACCGAGGTGATGCGGTCGCCGGTGACGAACTCCAGCATGTCGCACCAGTGCGAGCCGATGTCCCCGAACGCGCGGGTGGGTCCGCCCAGTTCGGGATCCACCCGCCAGTTGTCCTCGTCCGGGTACAGGAGCCAGTCCTGGAGGTAGCCGCCGTGGGCGAGGCTGACGCGGCCGATGGAGCCCGAGGCCACGCGGGCGCGCGCCTCGCGGGCCATGGGATGGAAGCGGTAGGCGAAGGGGACGACGGCGACCCGGTCGGCCTCCTCCGCGGCCCGGACCAGCTCGCGGGCGGTGTCGGCGTCGGTGGCCAGGGGTTTCTCGCACACGACGTGCTTGCCGGCGGCCAGGGCGGCCAGGCTCAGCGGCGCGTGCAGGTGGTTGGGGGTGCACACGTGGACCACGTCCACGTCGTCGCTGCGGACGAGTTCGAGGGCGTCGGCGTGGGCCCGGGCGACGCCGTGCGCGGTGCGGAACTGCTCGGCCTTGCCATGGGAGGAGCCCGCGACCCCGACGACCTCGCCTCCCGAGGCGCGGACGGCGTGGGAGTGGACCCTGCCCATGAAGCCGGTGCCGATCACCGCGGCGCGGTAGGCGTTGGGGGCGGTGGACCCGGGGTCGGCCGCCTCACCCAGGCTTGTGACCTTACTCACTGACATGCCACGAACGGTACGCTGGACTTCTGTCGATCGTCAAGCAAAAGTCGTAGGATCTATCTGCAATAGACGGATGACGGACAGTCAATAGATCCTGTGCTTCACTGTTCGCATGACGGAAGACGCGCTGACCCATACGGAGGGACGACCCGGCCCGGCCGTCGCTCCGACCGCCGCACCCGGTGCGGGCACCCTGCTCCGACTCCTGCGCGACGGCCGACCGCGCACCCGTTCGGAGCTGGCCTCGGTCACCGGTCTGGCCCGTTCGACCGTCACCCAGCGCGTGGACGCCCTGCTCGCCAGCGGGCTCATCGGGCCCGCCGGGGAGGCCGTGTCCACCGGGGGCAGGCCGCCCACGACCTTCTCGTTCCAGCCGGACGCCCGGGTGGTCCTGGCCGCCGACCTGGGCGCCACCCACGCCCGCCTGGCCCTCACCGACATGTCGGGGACCGTGCTCGCCGAGGAGCGCGCCGACCTGGACATCGCCCTGGGCCCCGAGCGCGTCCTGGACTGGGTCGTGGAGCGGGGCCGCGGCCTGCTGGAGGGCGCGGACCGGCGGGTGGACGAACTGCTCGGCCTGGGAATCGGCCTGCCCGGCCCGGTCCAGCACACCACCGGGCGCGCGGTGAACCCGCCGATCATGCCGGGGTGGGACAACTTCGACGTGCCCGGCTACGTCCACGACCGGCTCGACGTGCCGGTCCTGGTGGACAACGACGTCAACATCATGGCGATCGGGGAGCACCACACGGCCTGGCCCGAGGCCAGCCACCTGATGTTCGTCAAGGTCGCCACGGGCATCGGCTGCGGCATCGTCAGCGAGGGCAGCGTCTACCGGGGAGCGCAGGGCGCGGCCGGGGACATGGGGCACATCCACGTCCCCAGCGGCGACGAGCGGCCCTGCCGCTGCGGCAACACCGGCTGCCTGGAGGCCGTGGCCAGCGGCGCCGCCCTGGCCGCCGCGCTCACCGCCGAGGGCGTGCCCGCCAGCGGCGCCCGCGACGTGGTCGAACTGTCCCGCAACGGGTCGGTGCCCGCCCTGCGCGCGCTGCGCCAGGCGGGCCGCGACATCGGCGAGGTGCTCGCCGCGTCGGTGAACATGTTCAACCCGTCGGTCATCGTCATCGGCGGCGCGCTCGCCCTGGCCGGGGACCACCTGCTCGCCGGGGTGCGCGAGATCATCTACCAGCGGTCGCTGCCGCTGGCCACCGAGCACCTGAGCATCGTCTCGTCCGTGGCGGGCGAGAGCGCGGGCGTGATCGGCGCGGCGGTCATGGTGATCGAGCACTGCCTGAGCCCCGAGCACGCGGACGCGCTGATCAACGGCTGAGCCGGGTGGGCCGGGTGAGCCCCGACCGGGGCTCACGGCCGCCCCGCGCGGCGGGTGGCGGGCGGACCCCGAGCCCTGCGTCGGAGATGTCCCGGGGCGGCGCCGCGTCGGGGCAGCGTCCCCGGGGCGGTGCCGGGATCCCAGCGCACGGAGCCGCCTCGGGGCGGGAGCGGTGTCGGAGTGCGGGGGTGTTCCGTTAGGGACGCGGACCGCTCCGACTCCGGATCCGGGGCGCTCCGTCAAGGGCGCGGAGCGTTCCGTTCCCGGGCTCGGGGCCTTCGGCTTCGGGGTGTCCGGTCAGGGCGCGGACGCGGCTCGGGTGTCGCGGAGGGAAGAGGCCCCCGGAAAGCGAGAAAGCGCGTCCGGTGCGTCCGAACACCCGTCGGACCGGCCGCGCCGCGGCCGGAACACCGATTCCCGGGCGGAAACTCCGGAATCCCCCGCGCGCGTTATCGGCCCTTTGCGGAAAAGGAGATCCGGCCGGCCTGGAGGGTGGGGACGCGGCCGGATCTCCGCTTCACGGACCCGGAGGAGGGCTGGCGCGGGGAGGCTCCGCGCACGGGTACCGACCCGCTGGTCGGCGCCCTCCTCCGGGTCCTTGGGGGAGTGGGGGAGGGCTGAAAAACGACAGGAGGGGCGGGGTTCGGGGCTTGGAGGCGCGCGGGCGGGCGCGGGGCCCGCCGGAGGGCGGGTTCGTGGTTTCCTTTTCTTTTTCCTCGCCTTTCCTGTGCTCTGTTTTTTCCCGTGCGTGAGCGCCTCGAAACGCCCGCCGCCGGTTCCGCTGATGATTTCTCCGGCGCGCTCTTTCCCCGCCCTGATGGGAATTGTTTTGCTTTTTTGTCGGAAAAGGAGGGATGAGGAGTTATGCGGGTCGGGTGGCGTTTTCGGGGTGGCTGCGGTGATGTGACCCGCTTGGTGGTGCTTCGTCGCACCCGGTCCCTGCCCCCGGCCCGCCCCTCACCCGGGCCCCGGGGCACACGGAAGGGGGCGGAGCCGTTCGGCTCCGCCCCCTCGTGCGCCTCGGGTCAGGGGGCGCCGCTCTGGTTCCCGGGGTCACGGGTCACCCGGTCCGTCCGCTCGTCGGGACCGTCCGGCGGGCTGGTCGAACGGTGCGTCGGCCGCCCGGCGTACCGGTCATCCGGCGTGCTGGTCTCCCGGCGCCTGACGGCCGTGCTGGTCCCGCCTGGCCTCCTCGGCCTCCGCGTCCATCTGCTGGGCGCGGACCTGGTTCTTGCGGTACTCGCCCTGCTTCACGTCGGGCAGGATGCCCTCGTGCCGCAGGACGGGCTCCTCACCCTGCACGGGCTCCCTGGGATCCACGGCCTGCGTCTCGTCCCTGGGCTCCGGCCCGGGGTCCCCGACGGGCCTCACGGTCGCCTCGTGCGTCGTGTAGGCCGTCCGGGCGTCACCCGGGGCCCGGCCGCTCAGGGTGGAGGCGCGCCCCACGCTCCGCAGCAGGGTGATGATCGCGATACCCGTGACCAGGTTGATCACGGACGTGCTGACCTGGCTCGACGTGTCCACGGGCTCGCTGAACGGGGCGACGGCGGCGATCGCCGTGATCAGCCCCAGGATCCACCCGAAGAACTTCATCGCCCGCGGGGCGCTGAGCAGCAGCATGTGCATCAGCCCCGTGGCCAGCAGCGCCGCCACGGCGGCCATCAGCGCGTAGACCACCGTGCTCGCGTCGCCCAGTGCCCCCGCGTCCTCCGGTGCGAGCACCGGTACCCCGAACACTCCTCGGAAGACCAGTGCCCCCGCGAAGATCACCAGCGCCGCCACCACGGCGGTGGCCATCCCTCCGTACCACAGCCTCGTGGTGTTGACGGGTCGTTCGCTACCTATCTCGGTCATGCCAGTACCCCCAGATACTGTGCCTCTGGGCCGATCCCCTACCCCGCATCCACCCATGTACTACGGGTGACCGAGAAAACCCGCGTCGTGCCTGGTCACGCGGGACGCCCCGGGAGGCCGGGGAAAACGGTCACGCCCTCCCGGGCGTGTCCGACCCCTCGCCGGTCGTGTTCCGGCGCCGCTCCGCTCCGGTCCCGCGCACGTGGAACACTGGAGTACATGTCTCACTTCGCGCACGCTCGCGTCGACCTCGACGCGATCTCCCACAACGCGCGGGTGCTCCGCGAGTTCTCAGGGGGTACCCCGCTCATGGGTGTGGTCAAGGCCGACGGCTACGGGCACGGCATGCTCCCGGCGGCCCGCGCCCTGATCGCGGGCGGCGCGACCTGGCTGGGCACGGCCTTCATCGGCGAGGCCCTCGAACTGCGCCGCGCCGGACTGACCCCGCCCGTCCTGGCCTGGATCATCCCGCCCGGCGAGCCGGTCGCGGAGGCCGTCGAGGCCGACATCGACCTCGGGGTGAGCGACCGCGCGGTCCTGGACACCGTGATCGCCGAGGCCCGCCGCATCGGCCGCACCGCCCGTGTACAGCTCAAGGCCGACACCGGCCTCAACCGCGGCGGCGTGGGTCCCGCCGACTGGGGCGCCCTGGCCGAGGCCGCCGCCCGCGCCGAGGACGAGGGGCACCTGCGCGTCACCGGCGTGTGGTCCCACTTCGCCTGCGCCGACGAGCCGGGCCACCCCTCCGTCGCACGCCAGCTCTCCCGCTTCCACGAGGCCCTGGAGACCGCGGACAAGGTCGGCCTGACCCCCGAGGTCCGACACATCGCCAACTCGGCCGCGCTGCTCACCCTCCCCGAGGCCCGCTTCGACCTCGTCCGCGGCGGGATCGCCAGCTACGGCCTGAGCCCGATCCCCGGCCTCACGGGGACCGGGCTGCGGCCCGCGATGACGCTGCGCTCCCGGCTCGCCCTCACCAAGCGCGTCCCCGAGGGCAGCGGCGTCTCCTACGGCCACCGCTACGTGACCGACCGGGAGACCACCCTGGCCCTGGTGCCGCTGGGTTACGCCGACGGGGTCCCCCGCGCCGCCACCAACCGCGGGCCCGTCCTCCTGGGCGGACGCCGCCGGGCCATCGCGGGAACGGTCTGCATGGACCAGTTCGTCGTGGACGTCGGCGACGACACCGTGGAGGCCGGTGAGTACGCGGTGCTCTTCGGCGACCCCGAGGACCACCCGGACACCCCGACCGCCGAGGACTGGGCCGAGATCCTGGACACCATCCCGTACGAGATCGTCACGCGGGTGGGCCCCCGGGTCCCGCGCGAGTACGTCGGCGGGGGCGCCTGAGCCCCTCCGGCGCGGCCGTCCCCTCCGGGAGCGTGTCCCCTCCGGCGCGGAGCCCGTCCGAGCGGCACGGAGCCCGGTCCCGGCCCCGGCGCCGCACGGTCACGCGGGTCCCGCCGGACCGCGCGGCACACCGCGACGGCACGGCGGCCCGCGCGGCGGCGGGAGTCTGACCGGTCATCGCGATCCGGTCACAGACCTCCTCCATCCGGCCTAACCTGGGTGGAAGGGGGCGCGCTCCGGCGGCCCCGCCCGCGCACGCCCCGACCCGGCGCGCCGCGTTCCACCATCCACCCAGACCACGAGCAGCGAATCTGATGACAGACGCGACAGCAACCACTCCAGGTGCGGCCACCGTCCGCGAGGTCACCGCGGCCACCGATGACGCCATGCGCACCCTCGGCCGCGACCTCGCCGCCCTCGCCAGGCCCGGCGACGTGCTGATCCTGTCCGGGCCGCTCGGCGCGGGGAAGACCACCCTCACCCAGGGCCTGGGCGAGGGTCTGGGAGTGCGCGGACCGGTCACCTCCCCGACCTTCGTCATCTCCCGGATCCACCCCTCCCTGACCGGAGGCCCCGACCTCGTCCACGTGGACGCCTACCGGCTCGGCGGGCCCGACGAGATCGACGACATCGACCTGGACATGACCCTCCCCGACTCCGTCACCGTGGTGGAGTGGGGCGAGGACGTGGCCGAGGGGCTCTCCGACGACCGGTTGGAGATCCGCATCGAACGCCACCCCGACGACACCCGCTCCGTCCACCTGCGCGCCGTCGGCGCCCGGTGGACCGGCGCCGACCTGCCCGGCACCGCCGCCGGGCCCCGATAGGCGGTCACCCGTGCTCCTCCTGGCCTTCGACACCGCCACCCCGGCGGTCACCGCCGCCATCGGCGAGTCCGGCGCCGACGGCTCCTTCACGCTGCGCGCCAGCGCCGGTTCCGTGGACGCCCGCCGCCACGGCGAACTGCTCGGCCCCACGATCGCCCGGCTCACCGAGGAGGCCGGGATCGTCCTGGCCGACCTCGACCACGTCGCCGTCGGCATCGGCCCCGGGCCCTACACCGGCCTGCGGGTCGGGCTGGCCACCGCGCACGCCCTGGCCGACGCCCTCGGCGTCCCCTGCCACGGCGTCACCACCCTGGACGCGCTGGCCTTCGCCACCGGGCGGACCGAACCCTTCGTCGCGATGACCGACGCCCGCCGCAAGGAGGTGTTCTGGGCCCGCTACGACGACCGCCTCACCCGCGTGGGCGAGGTGCGCGTCGACCGCCCCGCCGAGGTGGACACCGGCGGGCTCGCGCTGGTCGGCGACGGCGCCCGCATGTACGCCGACGTGTTCGGCGCCGGTTCCGCCGCGCCCGATCCGCTGCACCCGGACGCCGCCGCCATGGCGGAGCTGGCCCTGCTGCGCCTGGGCCGCGGCGAGGAGCTGCCCGCGCCCAACCCGCTCTACCTGCGCCGTCCGGACGCGGTGGAGCCCGGTGCCCCGAAGAAGGTGCGCCAGTGGGTGAAGTGACGCCGACGCCGGGCCTGACCGGTGTGAGCCTGCGCGCGATGACCCCCGACGACGTCGCGGCCGTCATGGACCTCGAACACGCCCTGTTCCCCCTCGACGCCTGGAGCGAGGGCATGCTCAGGGACGAGCTGGCCGAGCCCACGCGCCACTACCTGGTCGCGGTGTCCGGGGACGCCGTCGTCGGCTACGCGGGGCTGCGCGCCGTCCCGCCCGAGGGCGACGTGCAGACCATGGCCGTGTCCGAGCAGGTCTGGGGCCGGGGCGTGGGCAGCGCGCTGCTCACCGAACTCCTCACCGAGGCCGGGCGGCGCGGTGTCACCCACGTGTTCCTGGAGGTGCGCTCGGACAACCCGCGCGCCCAGAGGCTCTACGGCCGGTTCGGCTTCGTGCAGATCGGTGTGCGGCGCGGCTACTACAACGGGGCGGACGCGCTCGTCATGCGGCGCGTCGCCGAGGAGGGGAACCATGAGTGACCTGCCGCTGGTCATGGGGATCGAGACGTCCTGCGACGAGACCGGCGTGGCCCTGGTGCGCGGCTGCGAGCTGCTCGGCGACGCCGTGGCCTCCAGCGTGGACCAGCACGTCCGGTTCGGCGGCGTGGTGCCCGAGGTGGCCAGCCGCGCGCACCTGGAGGCGATGACCCCGACCGTGCACCGGGCGCTGGAAGAGGCCGGGGCCGAGCTGTCGGACGTGGACGCCATCGCCGTCACCGCCGGTCCGGGCCTGGCGGGCGCCCTGCTCGTGGGCGTGTCCGCGGCCAAGGCGTACGCGATGGCCCTGGGCAAGCCGCTCTACGGCGTGAACCACCTCGTGGGCCACGTGGCCGTGGACCAGCTGGAGCACGGACCGCTGCCCAAGCCCTCGATCGCCCTGCTGGTGTCGGGCGGCCACACCTCGCTGCTGCTGGTCAACGACCTGGCCACCGAGGTGGTCTCGCTCGGCGACACCGTGGACGACGCCGCCGGTGAGGCCTACGACAAGGTGGCGCGCCTGCTCGACCTGCCCTACCCGGGCGGCCCGCCCATCGACAAGGCGGCGCAGCGGGGCAACCCCAAGGCGATCCGCTTCCCGCGCGGCAAGTGGGGAGACGGCACCTACGACTTCTCGTTCTCGGGCCTGAAGACCGCCGTGGCCCGCCACGTGGAGGACACCGACCGCCGGGGCGAGCCCCTGGTGGTCGCCGACATCGCCGCCGCCTTCCAGGAGTCGGTGGTGGACGTGCTCACCCGCAAGGCCGTGGACGCCTGCGTGGAGCACGGCGTGAGCACGCTGGTCATCAGCGGTGGCGTGGCGGCGAACTCGGCGCTGCGCGCGCTGGCCGAGGAGCGCTGCCGGGAGGCCGGCGTCGAACTGCGCGTCCCGCGCCCGCGCCTGTGCACCGACAACGGCGCGATGATCGCCGCCCTGGGCGCCGAGGTCGTGGCGGCGGGCCTGCCCGCGTCCACGCTGGACCTGGCCACGGACACCTCCCTGCCGGTGAGCTCCCCGTTGGCGGTGTAGCCGACGTACGACGCCCCGGCACGGAACCGGTTCCGTGCCGGGGCGTCGCGCTGTCGTCCCTCACCCGGCCAGCGTCAGGCCCGCGCTGATGGCGGCGGCGATCAGGAACGCGATGGAGCCCATGAGGGTCTCCATCACGGTCCAGCTCTTGAGCGTGGTCCTGATGTCGATGTCCAGGTAGCGGTTCATCAGCCAGAAGCCGGAGTCGTTGACGTGCGAGAGCACCGTCCCGCCCGCCGCGATCGCGATGACCACGAGCGCGATCTCGGGCTGCGACATCCCCGCCTCCGTGATGAGCGGGGCCACGATCGGTGCGGTCGTGACGATCGCGACCGTCTTGGACCCCAGGGCCACACGCATGATCGTGGCGATGATGAACGCCAGGACGATGGCGGGCAGGGCCGTGGCGGACAGGATCCCCGCCACGGCGTCGCCCGCGCCCGTCGCCTCCAGGACCTCGCCGAAGACCCCGCCCGCGCCGGTGACGAGCAGGACCAGGGCGGTCGGGCCCAGGGACGCGGATGCGGCCTTCTCCACCCGCTCGCGTGTCATGCCCCCGCGCAGGCCCAGCAGCCAGAAGGACAGCAGGGTGGCGATCGTCAGCGCGGTGACGGGGTTGCCGACGAAGAGCAGGGCCTCCAGCACCGGACCCTCGGGGACCACCAGCGGGGAGAAGGTGTTGAGCAGGATGAGGGCCACCGGCAGGATGACCACGGCCAGGGTCAGCGACAGCGGGGGCGCGTTCTCGGGGACCTCGCCCAGCTCGTCGCCCTCCTCCCGGAAGGAGGCGGGGACGGGGACGAAGTTGCGGTCGCCCAGCCACTTGCCGAACACGTAGGCGCCCAGGTACCAGGCGGGCAGACCGCAGACCAGGCCCATGAAGGCGATCCAGCCCAGGTGCCCGCCGAGCAGTTCGGCCGCGGCCACGGGACCGGGGTGGGGCGGCAGGACCGCGTGCATGATGGCCAGACCGCCCGCGGCGGGCAGCGCGACGCTGATCAGCGACCGGCCCGACCGGGCGGCGACCGCGTACAGCAGCGGGACCATGATGATGAAGCCCACGTCGAAGAAGACGGGGATGCCCAGGAGCAGCGCGGTCAGCCCCATGGCGAGCGGGGCGCGGCCCTCGCCGAAGAGGGCGAGCAGGCGCTGTGACAGGAGCTGGGCGGCGCCCGTCTCCTGCATCATGCGGCCCAGCATCGCGCCGAGGGCGACGATGATGGCGATGCCGCCGAGGGTGTCGCTCATCCCGGCTTCGAGCAGGCCCGGAATGCTGCTGAGGGGCAGTCCCGCGGCGAACGCGACCGCCGCGCTCACCAGGAGCAGCGCGACGAAGGCGTGCAGTTTGGCCCGCAGGACCAGCACGAGCAGCAGGACCACGCCGAGCGCGACGGTGAGGATGAGGGCCCACGGCGGGAGGGACCAGGCCGCTGCGGGGGCTTCGCTCGCGGAGAGGAACGCCCCGGGGCCGGAGGGGTGGATGGTGGAGAGCATGGGAGGCCTTGTCTCGGAAGGTGCGGGCGCTCCGCCGCGGCGGGACGCCCGGGGGCCGCGGCACCGGAGGGGGACCCGGTGGCGGAGGTGGTTCTCCGGGGCGGGGGCGCTCCGGCGAACCCGGGGAGAGCTACCGGCGCGCCAGACGGGAGGCGAGGACGAGTCCGGCGTCGAGGAGCCGCTCGGCCTCCTCCAGGTGGGAGGGCTCGGGTGCGGACAGCGGGACGCGGACCGGGCCGACGTCGGCGCCGATCGCCGCCGCGCGCGTGCGGGCCACCGCCTTGACCAGGGACACCGAGTAGCCGGGGCCCCGGTCGCGCAGACGGACCCAGGGGATGAAGAAGCCGTCGAGCAGCGCGTCCGTCGCCGCCGTGTCGCCCGAGCGGAGGGCGTGGAAGAAGGCGGTGGCGATCTCGGGGGCGAAGGCGTGCACGGCCGACGAGTAGGCGGGGACGCCGATCGCGGCGTAGGAGCGCGCCTGGAGTTCCGCGGTCGGGGTGCCGTTGAAGAAGAGGAGGTCCTCGGGGACGGCCCTGACCAGGCGCTGCATGCGGTCGAGGTCGCCGATGCCGTCCTTGAAGCCGATGACGCCGGGGATCCGCGCGATCCTCGCGAGGGTCTCCGGCTCGTAGACGGCCTGGGCGCGCTGGTACACGATGACGGGCAGGCCCGCCGCCTCCGCCACCGCCCGGGTGTGCTCCACCAGACCGGTCTGGGTGCCGCCGATCAGGTAGGGCGGCAGCAGCAGGAGGGCGTCGGCGCCCGCCTCGCGGGCGACGCGGGCGAACTCCACCGCCAGCGGTGTGCCGTGGCCCGCGCCGGCGACCACGGGCACGGCGCCGCCGACGCGCCGGACGGCGGTGGCCACCGCGTCCCCGAACTCGTCGAGGCCGAGGCTGAAGAACTCGCCGGTCCCGCAGCCCACGAAGACCGCGCCCGGACCCGCCGCCAGCTGGTGCTCCAGGTGCGCCTCGAAGGCCTCGGGCGCGAAGGAGCCGTCCTCGGCGAACGGGGTGAGGGGGAAGGAGAGCACCGATCGGCGCATGCCCTCGGCGAGCCTCGCGGGGAGATCGGGATCGGTCCCGACATCGCTCATGTCGTCTCCATACGTAGATGGTGTCTTTGTGTGTAGCCGCAGGTTATTTTGGGGGACACATCACGTCAACCTGGGACGCGGGGCACAGAGGGGGATGAAACGGGCAACACTGTGCGTGGTGCGGCGGGAGCGGACTCGGGGGAGGGCGGGGGCGCGAGCGACGGAAACCCCTGTGGCGGAAGGGTTTGGCGACGTGCCCCGGGGCGCGCGGGGTGATGCCCGGGAGAACGGCGTTCTACACTGAGGACCCCGAGGCGGACGTCCTCGCTCGCCCCCGGCGGGCCGTCCGCGGCCGGGGGGCCGACCCGGCCCGCACGCAGCAGGAAGGAGGCGGTCGAGTGTCGGCCGCGGAAGGTCACGGCGGTGTCCGAGAGGTCAAGTCGGCGGCGCGCACCGTCGAACTCCTGGAGATCCTGGCGCGCTACCGGGACCCGGTCACCCTGCGCACCCTCTCGGAGGAGATGGGCATCCCCCGCAGCAGCCTGTACGCGCTGGTGCAGACGCTCGTGAACCGGGGCTGGGTCCGGTCCGACCCCACCGGGGCCCTCTACGCGCTGGGCATCCGCGCGCTCTTCACCGGGACCGGCTACATCGACTCCGACGCCCGCGTGGCCCAGGCGCGCGGCCACCTGGACTCCCTCGCCGAGAAGCTGGGGGAGACCGTCCACCTCGCCCGGCTCGACGGCGGTGACGTCGTCTACCTGGCCACCCAGGAGTCACGGCACTACCTGCGCCCCTTCAGCCGGGTGGGCCGACGGCTGCCCGCGCACAGCACCGCCCTGGGCAAGGCCCTGCTGGCCGAGCGCGAGGACGAACAGGTGCGCGACCTGCTGCCCGCCACGCTGGAGGCGCTCACCGACGAGACGATCACCGACGTGGACGCGCTCCTGGAGGACCTCGCGCTCATCCGCGAACGGGGCTACTCCACGGACGACGGGGAGAACGTCGTGGGCCTGCGGTGCGTGGCGGTGTCCCTGCGCTACGACAACCCTGCCGTGGACGCGCTGAGCTGCTCGGTCCCGACGCCCCGGTACACCGAGGAGGTGGCCGCGGCCGTGCTGGAGGCGCTGATGGAGGCGCGGGCGATCCTGGAGCGCTACTGGCCCCCGACCCTGGGGTGAGGCGTGGGGGGTGGGAGGTCGAAGCCTCCCACCCTCCACACGTGGTCATGGTGCCCGGTCTCAGCCGAAGAGTTCCTCGGGGCTGTCGACGGAGACGGCCTTGGGAACCCACGCCTCCAGGGTCTCCAGGTCGTCGCAGGACTCGACGCGCTGACGGACCTCGTCGGAGACGGTGAACCCGCGCGCGGCCAGAACCGCTATCACGCTGCGGGCGACGCCCTCCTCGCGGCCGATGTCGACGTACTCGCGGGCGAAGTCACTCTGCCAGTTGTAGGTTCCCACGGACATCAGGTCCTCCAGGTATTTCCGGGCCTCGTCGGAGCTCCCGGCCAGTACGTAGTCATAGTAGAGCGCGCGGTGGTCGGAGGACACGGCGTTCAGTGCCTCCATCACCGCGTCCAGCGTGCGCAGATCGTGGTCACCGTGCGCCTTGGCCGACAGCACCGCCAGTTCGGGCATACTCCGTGCCTGCTCCGGGTCAGCGACCACCGGAGTGTTGGACGGTCCCACCACGAGAGGCGTGAGGTGGTCGCCCGGATACCCGGTGTGGATCGGGCCGGTGTAGTACCGGGCGAGTGCGTCGGTGGGACACAGCGCCAGCAGCACTGTCGGGCACTTGACCTGGGCTCGGACAGTGGCGTGATAGACCGGCCAGGTCCAGAACTTGTCCTGCTCCTGCTTGTGCTGGCGCTCCACGACCACGGCCAGGACCTTCTCGGTGCCGTTGCGCAGCACCACGGCGCCGTCGCTGGTGTAGACGCGCGGTTTGCTGTCGGTGCACTCGGAGGAGGTCATCGAGGCCTCGGTGTGCTCGGGCAGTTCGAAGCCCACCGCGTCACGGAGCAGGGGGATGACCACCTCCGGTGCGTTCCGGATGATCTTCAGGGGTATCTCGTGTTCTTCGCTGGGCACGGCGTTCCTTGTTGTTGTCGTAGGGGCGGGGAAGGGGTCACGCGGGTGCGGCCTGGCACTGCTGGTCGTGCCAGATGCGGACGAGGGAGGCGAGTTCGGCCCACTCGGCGGAGTGGGCTGGCCGGGTGCGGGCGTGCTCGGTGGGCCGGACGACTCCGAAACGGGGCGCGGGTTCGCCGAGCAGGTCGCCGCCGGGGTCGTCTCGCCACTGCTGGAGCAGGGCGGCGGCGCGTTCCTGGACGAGGGCGAACGCGCGTTGGACTTCGTCCGTCTCGGAAGCGGGTTCGGCGCTGCGGGGCACTGGGATCCGGACCGTGGATACGCGTGCGCTCAGAAGTTCGTGGGCGGCGAAGTAGGGCCTGACCAGGGCGACATCCTCGGCCGGAACGGTCTGGCCGGGCGGTGCCAGGCGGGGAGGCGGAAGCGGGGCCGGGGGAGGGGCGGGGACGTAGCGCCGGACGCGGGTGGAGCGGCGTCGGCGGCGACCGGCCATCGTGGAGTGGCGTCCGCATGGCGCGGAGAGGAAGGCGATCAGCGGGCCGAGGGCACGGCTGAGAAGGGCAGCGCTAAACTGGCGCATGCTGGCAATCCTTGTGTCTAAAGGTATGGATGTTGCTGGCCAAGGCCCCGGGCGGTTACTGACCGTCGCGGGGTCATTCGTGCTTTCAGTTGTGTGTTCGGGAAAAGGGTAAGGCATCGCGGGAGTACTTGGCGAAACTACGGCGAATTAATATGCGGGGATTTTGCGACTCGACCGTTGCGGCAGATCAGGGGACTCGCGAGAACATTTCTCGTTAAAAAGACAAAAGGTTCTATTCGGCCATGGAATACAAAAAGGCCCCCGTCCCGGCAATGCGGGGCGGGGTCCTGTGCGGTGCGGTCAGCGGTCGCCCTTGTCGGAGGTGAGGACTCCGAAGGACCCGACCAATGACCGGGGCCGAGGCGGAGCAGCGGCCCGCCCATCGCCGTGCGTGGGCTTCTCGGTGACCTGGCCACATCCGGACACGGCGGGGGTGTTGTCCCTGTTAACACGGGTTCTGGGTTTCTGGGTGTCGCCTATTCCCGATATCTTCGGTTCCGGTAATTGGTTGAACACCGCCCACGCTTCCGGTTGTCGGGACCGCGTCGGCAGGTGAGAGAACGGAAGCAGGTGGGGCCGTGTCGGGTGGCACAGGTGGGGCCGTGCCGGGTGGCACAGGCGTGAACGTTGACGACGCCTACGCGGGTGGATCGGCGTCGGCGGAGGCGGCGGCACGGCTGCGGGACCTGCCGACCGACTTCGACGAGGCGATCCAGGCAGCCAAGAGCGCGACCAGCGGCGCCCCCGGCGTGACCGGGTGGAGCGCCTTCGGCTCGGCCGAAGAGCAGCACATGATCGAGGTCCGCGACCACGCGAGGACGCTCGCGGAGAACATCCAGTCCGGTTCCTACCAGGCGGCCGTGACGGACCTGGAGTCGTGGGAGGAGTACGACATCCCCATCAACGGCGCCCAGCTCTACTGATCCCCTTCCCGACGGACCCTTCCCAGGAGCCCCCACCTTGTCCGCGCTCAGCTACACCGAATGCGACATCGAACGCAGCGCCGTCGCCTCCGCCAGAGAGACCTTCGAGGAGCTCTACTCCCTGATCACCGGCCGTTCCGGTGACTACAACACGATCACCACGCCCGTGGGCTCCGAGTTCTCCGACCAGATCGGCGAAGGACTCAGGACGGCGGCGAACGAGAACCAGTACGCCTGGGGCAGCTCGATGCTGGCCTGCCTCCACGCCTACGGGGTCCTCGACAAGATCAGCGCCGACGTCAAGTGGTACGAGGACAAGATCGAGGAGATCAAGGGCGACCTCTCCACGGCACTCGCGAACTCCGCCGAACCGGACAACCTCAACATCGCCCAGCAGATCATCGAGTCGCACAATCTCCAGGCAGAGCAGGCGTGGCGGGATCTGGAGACCCGGTGTGACGAGTCCCAGGACATGCTGAAGGAGGGTCCCACCCCGGAGAACATCCGGGCTCTCGGCGATGGGGGCTACTTCGGCAACAACGACAACATCGGGTTCTACGCGACGGGGAACTTCGACTACTACGTCGTGGACGAGGGGCAGGCCGGGGTGATCGCCACCCACCTCGGCCAGGCGGTCCTCGACGGCAACGAGATCAGCATCGAGCTGCTGGAGGACGACCCCGAGTACCTCGCGTTGGTCGCCGCCGTGGTGTCACGCGGCCTGCTGGCGCAGCAGAACGGCGAGAGGCTGCTGGGCGGGGAGGTCGAGTTCCTGGAGACCCTCTTCGGAGACCTCGATGAGATCGGCGGAGACAGCCCCGGTTTCCTCCAGTTCATGGACCAGGTGAACAGCAGCGAGCACGTCAGCGACTCGTTGCGTGAGGACATCAACCGCAACCTCGCCAACTCCATGCTCATCCTCTCCGACGAGGATATCGGCGGAGGGGCGGGCAACCTGCCCCAGGATGTGCAAGAAGCTGCGGTCGGACCGTCCTATGACACCACTGATTTCACCTATGAGTTCAATGCATGGGCGGAAGACTTCGTCCCGCTTAGCGAGTTCCTGTCGCACTCGGGGCCGGGGGTTCAGGGTGGCACGGAATTCTCAACTTCTTTGCTGGCGACCAGCCACCAGATGCTCTCCTACGCTGACATGGGAGACAACCCTCACATGGACCCTATCTCGCAGGATGCCTTTAGTGACGTCATCGGAGTTGCCTCACGCAACGAGGAGGCCAGTTACATCATCCTGACAGGTGAGGACTTCGATGGGAATACCTACCAACACCATGAGAATCATCCCCACGTCGACCCTGAAGCTGTGCTGCGCGACTTCTACACCTACAACTGGAACGACGACGGAGCTGCCGTCAGGGGTATCACAGACTGGATCGCGGACAGGGGCCAGGAATCCAGTGGTGTCACGGACGAGCTTCGGGGAACCGCATTGGCGGAACTAATGGGGTTCATGGAAGACAAGGAGTTCAGGGAGGAACTTTTCGGCACCGGACACAGAGTCGTGGAGGAGGGTGAGGAGGGTGAGGAGGGTGGGGACGATATCACCTGGCTCAACGTCTCCGCAGGTCACCTCAACCCCGAGTTGGCGAGTGGCTTCAGTGACATATTCCTGTCGTACATGGACGAGTTCTCCGAGACCGATGGGCTCGGAGAGGAAGACGAGAACGGCGACCGCGAAGGTGAGAGCTTCGCGACTCGCTGGAATCCCGATACGGGACGTGTGGAACTCTCTCCTGAGAGTCGTCTCGCCTTCACACAGATCATCATGGGCGATGAGGAAACGGCCACTCGTGTCTACGAGGAAGTCCTGCTCAACACCGGGCGGACGATGGAGGAGTACGCGTCCAACACAGGGGAGAGGGACCACGTCCCCACCGTACTGGCAGGAAGCCTGCAGGGACTCGTTGAGGAGGCCCTGTCTCATGAGAGCAGCCACCGAATGGACAGCCACAAGGAAGCGGCCGACTACCGGAACAAGGTGACCGGCGGGGTCATCGACATCCTTGGTGGTGGTGCTGGTGACGCCCAGGTACCCGGTTTCGTGGTCGAGATCGCGAAGTTCGCAGCCAAGGAAGCTCTGTCGGTCCCCGTGCATGAGGCCACAGAGAACGCGGATACGGTCGGCGAGTGGGCGCGGAACGAGCAGATGCAAGGGTTCGCCATTTCCGCTCTTGCCAACTCCGACCCCGAGCTCATGGCCCGTCTGGAAGCCGACGGGATTGCCCGGAGGGACGCGTCAGGTGAACTCTACGTCCCCGTCGACCACGCGGACTGGGACGTGCAGACCTCGGCGGGTGTCCTGGCTACGGAGTTCGATTCCATCGACGAGATCGAGTGGTCCGACGGCGAGGGCAGTACCGCGAACGCTGTCTACAACTTCCTTGAGGCCTTCGGTAACAACAGTTCCAAGTGGGAGGAAGTCTCGTACTGATGGTCGCTGCTTCTGTGTTTTCGGACGATTCCTTGGGAGTTCGCGCGAAGTACCGGGGAGCCGTGGCTGTGTTGTCCGCTCTCCTGCTCGTCTCCTGTTCGGCGGAGGAGGGCTCCGGTGGCGGGGTCACCGGCTCCGACGGGGCACCGCAGGAGCTGGTGAGGGACCGGGAGTACCGCTCGGAGGTGAGCGGAGCGGCGTGGACGTGGGAGGCTCCCGAGGGCGTCTCGCGGACCAGGGTCCTCCCCGTGCCCGGAGGTGTGGCAGCCCTCCTCGACGACGGGGTGGTGGGGCTCTCCGGGGAGAACGGCGGGCCGATGTGGGAGTTCCGGGTCCCCGGGAGCGAGGTCTTCGGCAGCGTCGCGGACCACGGTCGTTACTTCACGCTCCAGATCCTGGACTCCGAGGACGAGTCCGCGCCGCCGAGGATGGTCGTCCTGGACACGGTGACCGGAGAACCCGTCCAGGACTACTCCCTGACGGAGGGCGACAGTTCGTCCGGCATGGTCAGAGGATGGTTGGGCAACGTCACCGACGAGCACTGGATCACCGTGGACGGCGACGGCGGCGGTCTGACCGCCTTCGAGCTGGGCAGTGACCGGACTGCCTGGTCGGTCCCCGATCTGGCGCGGTGCGAGGACGTGGGGTCGGTCGACGCGCTCGTCACGCTGGACGAGGTCACCGTCGCGGCCGTCACCTGCTACGAACAGCCGGAGGGCGAGGACTCGGTGGAGATGACCGAGGGGCAGGAGTTCGTATCGGGTTTTGTGGGGATTGATTCGGCGACGGGCGAGGAGCTGTGGCGAACGGAGGAGCAGACGGGGATGTTCCCCGCTGACTCCCGGGAACGCACGGTGACCGTGCACGAGAGTGGTCTGGTCACCGCCTACTACCCCTACGCGCAGGCCGGGCGGGTGGTCGATCCCACTACCGGGGAGGTGGCGACGCTCGAAGAGGGCCGGGTTCTGTGGACGAACGGGGACGGCTCCCTCCTGGGAGTGTGGAATGAGCGCGCACGCGCCTACCGGACCCAGGACCGCTCGGGAGAGGTGCGCGAGGGTGGAACAGGTGAGGGGACCGGAGCCGCTGAGTCCATCCTGAACGCCCTCCGGGGAGACCCTCTGGTCGTCGGTCTGGAGGACGGCGTGCTCCAGGTGTCGGAGGAGGTGTCCGGCGGTGGGGAAACCGAGATCGCCGTGTTCCAGAGCTTTGAGGACGCGGTCCCCGTCATGTTCACCGCGGACGGGGAGACGCCGCTGGAGATCGGCAACGCCCTCTCCGCGCCCGGAGCCGTCGCCCTCTCCTACAGCTCCGGTGAGGGCCGCAGCGGTGTCATCGGTCTGCACTGACCTCTGGGCTGGAGCATACCGACGGGGATGACCGCAGTGGGGCGGCGCGCGGCCGCCCCACGGGGTTCCCCTCCCGGGATCAGGCCTCGGAGCCGAACAGGTCCAGGAACTCGCAGGCGAAGGCCGCCGCGTGGGCGGCGGCGACCGGCTGCCAGAAGTCGTCGGCGTCCGCGGTCTTGCCGCTGAGCAGGTCGGAGATCCCCCGGACCACCAGCGAGTGCGTGCCCGGGGCCAGGTAGGCGCTGCGCAGGAACCCGTAGCCCTCCATCTCCACGGCGACCGCGTCCCGGCAGCGCAGGCGCAGACGCTCGGCGGTGAGCGCGTCCCCGGACGCCACGACCTTGTTCCCGGCGGCCACCGGCTTGACGAAGGCACGGGGCGGTTCGGGCCGACGCGGTCGAGGAGGCGCGGTCCCGGCTGGAGTACACGACCGTGGCCGCGGGTTTTTGCCGGGAGCCCTTCACCATCAGCGACCTGCGCAGGGTGTACGAGGTGATCTGGGGTATCTCCCTGGACCCCAGCAACCTCCGTCGCAAGGTCACCAGGACGGCGGGCTTCGTCGAGCCCACGGGGGGAGGCGCACCGCGGAGGCGGGTCGTCCCGCGGCCCTGTACCGGTTCGGCGGCGCCCGTGAGCTGTACCTGCCGCTCCTGCGCTCCGGTGACGTGGCGGGGGCGGGGGAGCGCGCCGGAGCCGGTGGACGGGGCTGAACCGCTGAGAGGGCCCGAGGTCGGTGAGCGGGGCTGAGTCGATGACGGCGCCGGGGCAGGAGCGTGGGGACCGGGGTGCGAGCCGGTGAGCGGGGCTGAACCGAGGAGAGTGCCGGGGCAGGAGCGCCGGGGTCGGGGCGTGGGCCGGTGGGCGGGGCGGCGGCCTTGCCTCCGTGTTGACGCGGGTCCGGGCTTCCTCCCCGGCGGGCGGGGTAGTCGGGCCGTATGGACGCGTCTCCTCAGCACCACGGCTCGCCGGCAGCCCTGCCCACCGTCACCAGCCTGTCCGAGCTGGCCGACCTCGTCCGCGGCCGCGACCGCCTCTACCTGCGCTACTCGGACGGCCCCGAGCGGGACCGCCACATCGTGAGCAAGGACTACGAGAGCGAACTCGAACTCCCCGGGCTCTCGGTCACCGTCCTCACTCCCGAGTCCTGGTGGACCCGGCCCCTGGAGGACTGGCTCTCCCGCCAGGTGCGCAAGTACGCCTCCCTGGTCGAGGACGACCCGGACCGGGTGGGGTGGGTCCTCCAGGGCGACACCGTCGCCCACGGCCCCGACCACGAACCGCTCCTGGACGGGGTGCGGCCGGTCGCCTACCTCTCCGAGGACGTGATGGAGGAGGCGCAGCGCAGGTACCGGGAGCGCTTCGAGGCGGGCAGGAAACCGACCGACCCGTAGCGGCCGTTCCGCTTCCCGCGCGTTTCGCCACCCGGGGGTGGAACCGGATTCGGTCTCCGTGGTTGGCTTCGGGGTATGTTCGCTATCACCGCAGCACGCTTCGCGCCCGACGACCCCGTCTCCGCCCTGGAGGCGGGCGAACGCCCCGACCCCGAGCCCCGCGAGGGGTGGACGACCGTCGAGGTCAGGGCCGCGTCCCTCAACCACCACGACCTGTGGAGCCTGCGCGGCGTCGGGCTCAGCGAGGAGCGCCTGCCCATGATCCTCGGCTGCGACGCGGCCGGGGTGGACGAAGACGGCAACGAGGTCATCGTGCACGGCGTCGTCGGCGACCCGGCCGCCGGGGGAGGGGACGAGACGCGCGACCCCCGCCGGTCGCTGCTCTCGGAGGTCCACAACGGCACCTTCGCCGAGAGGGTCCTGGTGCCCCGCGCCAACCTGGTGCCCAAGCCGGAGGAGCTCTCCTTCGAGGAGGCCGCCTGCCTGCCCACCGCGTGGCTCACCGCCTACAGCATGCTCTTCGGCAAGGCCGACCTGCGGCCGGGCTCCACGGTGCTCGTCCAGGGCGCCGGGGGAGGCGTGGCCGCGGCGCTCATCCGGCTGGCGTCGCAGGTGGGCCACCGGGTCTACGCCACCAGCCGCAGCGAGGAGAAGCGGACCAGGGCGCTCTCCCTGGGCGCGCACGCGGCGCTGCCCACCGGCGAGCGCCTGCCGGAGAAGGTCGACGCCGTCTTCGACTCGGTCGGGCAGGCCACGTGGGCGCACTCGCTGCGCTCCCTGAAGCCGGGCGGCGCCGTCATCACCTGCGGCGCGACCAGCGGCGACGCGCCTCCGGCCGAACTCAACCGGGTGTTCTTCCTCCAGCTGCGGGTCCTGGGCTCCACCATGGGCACCCGTGAGGAGCTGGCAGCCCTGGCCCGGATGTGCGTGCGTACCGGCATCCGGCCCGAGATCGACCGGGTGCTGCCCCTGGCCCGGGCCGAGGAGGGCTTCCGGGCGATGGCCGGGGGCGAGCAGTTCGGCAAGATCGTCTTCACGGTCTGAGCGGGCCCGGCGGAGAGGCCGCGGCCGCGGTGCGCGGTCTCCGACCTGCGGTGACCCTGTGCCCGTAGCCGTAGCCGTAGCCGTAGCCGTAGCCGTAGCCGTAGCCGTAGCCGTAGCCGGTGCTGGTGCTCGGGGCCCGCTCCGGGCGCGGGACCCCGGCTTACCGGCGCGGCCTGCGTACACACGGGGGCCGGGGCACCTCGGGTGCCCCGGCCCCTCCGCCGTTCGCCGGTCCGCGTCCGCCCGGCGACCATCGGGCGGACCGCCTACGCGGACCCCGCGCTACCGGCTACTCGTCGTCCTCGTCCTCGTCGCGGCGGCGCTTCTTCTTGCCGTCCCGGCCAGGGCGCAGCAGCGCCTCGGCCAGGGCGAGCACCGTCTCCTCCAGGGAGGCGAACCGCTTGGTGATGTCGTCGTGCGAGTTCTCGACCGCCTCGGTGACGGTCTCCTCCAGCTCGTGCCGGTCCGGGCGCTGCTTCAGCTCGCGCAGCACCGGCGCCACGGCCGAGGTGACGTGCTCGTCGATCTCGTCCAGCTTGCCGGTGTGGTCCAGCTGCGGCCGCTCCACGAGTTCGGTCAGGCGGCGGTGCAGCTCGCTGACCTCCATGGTCTGCGGCAGCTGGTTGAGCCGCTGGTTGAGCGCCTCCAGCCGGTCGTCGAGGGCCTCCATGCGGCCGTCCACGCCCTCGAAGTGCCCGCTGACGCCCTCGAACTGGCCCTCGACACCGTTGACCCGGCCGTCCAGGCCGTCCAGGCGGCCGTTGACGCCGTCCATACGGCCGTCGATGCGGTCGAGCTTGCCCTCGACCCCCTCGAAGCTTCCCTCGAAGTGCCCCTCGAAGGTGTCGAAGCGGTCGGTGAGGCGGCCCAGCTCGTGGTCCACCTTGCCGGTGATCTGCGCCAGGTGGGTGTCGACCTTGCCGGTCAGTGCCTCGCGCTGGCGCTCCAGACGCTCGTCCAGCGCCGCCCGGTGCGCCTCCACCCGCTCGGTGAGCGACTCGGTCAGCGTCCGCGAACGCTCCTCGGACTCGGTGGCGAGCCGGTCGCCGTTCTCCTGGACGAACGTCCGCAGCTCGGCGAAGTCGGAGGTGACGCGCTCGGCGTCCTCGGCGATCCGGGCGCCCAGGGCGTCGGTGCGCTCGGTCACCGCCTCGCGCAGGCGCTCGGAGGCGGCCTCGGCCTGCTCCCGGGTCTCGGTGCGGCCCAGCTCCATCTGCTCGTTGAGCTCGGCCAGGCGCTGGCGCAGGTGGGTGCGCAGCTCGGTGAGCGACGACTCGTGGTCCTCGCGGAGCTTGGCGAGCGCGCCGGTGACGTCGGCGACCGCGGCGGTCGTCTCGGCGTTGTTCTCCTCGGCCTGGGTGCTGAGGTAGCCGACGCTCTCGGTCAGCTTGGCGGCGAGGGACTCGTGGCGCTCGGCGGAGGAGGCGGACAGGGCGCCCAGCTCCTCGGTCAGGGCGGCGGTGCGCTCGCCCAGCTCGCCGGTGTTCTCCTGAAGGCGCGACAGCAGCGTCTCGTGCTGCTCGGCGGTGCGCTCCTCCATCGAGGTGCGCAGACGCTCGGTGCGCTCCTCCACGAGCGTGCGCAGCTCGCCGTTGGCCTGCTCCGCCCTGGCGGCGGCCTCCTCGGCCTTGGCCTCGACGGTCTCGCCCAGCCGGGCGTCGGCCGCGGCCAGGGCCTCGCGGCTCTCGCTCACGACGGCGGTGAGGCTCTCGCGGCTCTCGTTGACGGCGGCGGTGAGGCTCTCGCGGCTCGCGGCCACGGCCTCGGCCAGCTCGGTGCGGCCCTCGGCCAGGGCCTCGGAGATCTCGGTCCGCCCGCCGGCGAGCGCCTCGGCCAGTTCGGTGCGGCTCTCGCCGACCGCGGCGGTGAGGGCCTCGTGGCGGCTCTCCGCCGACTCCGAGAGCGCGGACAGCGACGCCTGCACGGCCTCGGTCCTGGCGGTCAGGGAGGCCAGCGCGGTGTCGAGCGCGTCCAGGCGGGCGCCGAAGGTCTCGCTCAGCCCGTCCAGGCGGGCGCCGAGGGTCTCGCCGAGTCCGTTCAGACGGGTGTCGAGGCTCTCGTCCAGCCCGGTCAGGCGCTCGCCCAGCTCGTTGACCTGCTCGGAGGTGCGGTTGCCCGTCTCCGCCATCCGCTGGAGGCGGGTGAGCGCGGTGTCCAGGTGACCGGCGATGCGGTGGGTGTCCGCGCGCAGGGAGGGCAGGTCCGAGAGGGGCTTGACCTGCTGGGCGACGACCTCGATGTGCTCGGCGAGGGTCTCCGCCCACTCCGGCGGCCGGGCGAGGAACTCGTCGACGCGGCCGTTGACCGTGGCGACCGACTCGGTGAGGGCGGTGAGCTCGCGCTCGCGCAGCTCGCGGAGCAGCCACTCCATGCCCTCCAGGCGCTGGCGCATCTCCTCGCTGACGGCGCCCTGCGACTTCTGCTCGGAGACGTGCTCCTGAGCGGCCTGGGAGAGCAGGTCACGCATGCGGTCGGAGATCCCCGCCTGACCTCCTCCGTTGAGGAAGTTGTGATTGGTCTGTTCCACCGAGGTGCTCCTTATTTTTCTGGCGCTCCCGTACCCGTCCGGGGGAGTGGACGGTGGGTTCCGGACGGCTCGGGTTCTCGATGGTCCCCGGGTGGGCGGTGTTTTTGCACCAGTACGGCCTCATCGTGACTGGAGTGTGACTGAGCGTATACACGCGAGGCAAGGCCTGTTCTTCTGCTGAACCGCGGGGGCGGGTCAACGATCACGGCCTTCCGGGTGAATCCATGAGAAGGGAAAGAATTCGCGCCGCCAGTTTAACGACACGCGCCGCTCCTCCCCCAGGGGACCGCCAAAGATCTGGGTGGGGAAGGTAACGATCTGGCCCGATGTCGTGATCCGCGGCCCCAGGGTGCACTCCAGCCACCTCGTCCACGGTTGTCCACAGGTGAAAACGTGTCCTTGCGGGCCGGTCGCGGGGAGAGGGACACTCGAACACGGGGGCGGCGCACTCACCCGACGGCGACGCGTGGCGCCCCCGAATCCAGCCTAGGCCGACGCCTCCACCGCCCGCCAGCCCCCCGTCGGGCCTGTGGACACCGGCACGCGCTCCTCGCGAACGGCCCCCCACCGGCTCACCGTCGACGCCGACGGTGAGCCGGTGGCGGGAGCGCCGGTGGAGGCGGTCCCGTAGGCGCGCCGGTGGCGTGATCCGCCGGCCCGCACCGGCGGAGGCGACCCCCTGCACGCACCTGCGGCGGAACCCGTCGGTCCGCACCGGCGGAGGCGACCCCCTGCACGCACCTGCGGCGGAACCCGTCGGCTCGCACCGGCCGGTCCGCACCGGTCGGCCCGCTAACCCCGCCGCGGGTCGCCCACCTCGCGGCACAGCAGGCAGAAGGGCCGATCGCCGATCCGCGTGAGCACGACCGTCACCGACTCCGGGCCGGCGGCGCGCAGGTCCCGGCGCAGCTTCTCGGTGTCCACCGCCGAGCCCCGCTTCTTGACGGTCACCGTCCCCGCCCCGAGGCCGCGCACCGCCGAGCGCAGCCGCTTGAGCGAGAACGGCAGCACCTCCACCACCTCCAGCACCCGCCACAGCGGCGAGAGCACCGCGCTGTCCGCGGTGAAGTACGCGATCCGCTCGTCCAGCAGGGTGCCGTCCACCCGCGCCGCCGCCTCCGCCACCAGGTGCGAGCGCACCACGGCCGGGTCCGGGTCGTACAGGTAGCGCCGGGCCGCCGCCACCGGAGCCGGGCCAAGACCGGGGTCGGCGTCCAGGTGCGCCACCGCGCCCTCGCGGGCGAGCAGCCCCTCGCGCTCGTGCAGCACCGTCGCCCGGCGCCGCGGCCCGTCGGCCAGCGCGCCGAACCACAGGGCGGTCTCCTTCAGCTCGCCGTCCACCGAGATCCACTCGGCCGCCGCGTCCCCGGGCAGCACCTCGTGCGGGATGCCCGGCGCGGCCTTGAGGCAGGCCGCCTCCGCCCCCGCGGCCAGGTCCACGGCCGTGTCCCACGGCGGGGAGTAGGCCGAGGGGTCGAACACCCGGCCGCGCCCGCCCCGCCGGGCGGGGTCGCAGAACAGCAGCGGGTACCGGCCGGGCGCGGTCGCGGAGGCGTCGCCCTCGCGGACCCGGGCCAGCCCGGACAGGCCCATGGCCCCGATGTTGGCGCGGGCCACCGCGACCGTGAGGGGGTCGGCGTCCACGCCCTCGACCGGAACGCCGCGCGCGGCCAGGGCCAGCAGGTCCGCGCCGACCCCGCAGCACAGGTCGCCCGCGGTGGCGCCGTCCAGGCCCCGCCCCGACGACCCGGCCGGTCCGATCGCCCCGGCCATGCGCTCCGCGCGGTAGTCGGCCACCACGCGCCGGGTGGACTGCTCCAGCCCGTTGGGCGTGAAGAACATCCGCCGCGCGAGTTCGCCGAACTTGGCCCGCCCGCGTTCGCGCAGGGAGACCTGGGTCAGGACGGCGTTTACCAGCTCGGATACGGGTAGACCGGGGTCGAGGGCCGCCACGCGCGGATCACCGCGCAGCAGTGAGGCCGCGGCGAGCTGGTCCCCGGCGGCGGCCTTCGGGTCCACCCCCGCCAGGACCTCCCGGCCCGCGTCGGTGAGCAGGGCCTCGAAGGCGGGCAGGCGCATGGGTTCCCCCCGGGCGTCGAAGGAGCGGTGTGCGGACGCGACCGGGCCCCGCCCCGGAGGGGAGCCCCCGGGGAAGTCCCCTGACCGGGGGTCACGGTCACATTTCCATTCTGGCACTCTCGGGGGTAGAGTGCTAACCGCGACGAGGCCGGTCTGGCACCCGCGACGACAGGCCGCCGTGGTCGCCCCTTTTTCGCAGTCGGTCCGTGCACCAGTGCGGGCCGAGATCAGTACACCGAAACCTTGAAGGGGGAGGTCACACCGTGTCGACCGCCACCAAGACCGTGCTGAAGCCGCTCGAGGACCGCGTCGTGGTCCGGACGCTGGAGGCCGAGCAGACCACCGCTTCCGGTCTGGTCATCCCGGACACCGCCAAGGAGAAGCCCCAGGAGGGCGAGGTCCTGGCCGTGGGCCCGGGCCGCTGGGACGACGAGGGCGAGAACCGCATCCCGCTGGACGTGAAGGTCGGCGACGTCGTCCTGTACAGCAAGTACGGCGGCACCGAGGTCAAGTACGACGGCGAGGAGTACCTGGTGCTCTCCGCCCGCGACCTTCTCGCTGTCGTCGAGAAGTAGGTCTCCGCGGGGCCCGCTCCATCGGGCCCGGAGCCATCCGCATCCCGCACCGGTCGGCGCACAGCCGGGCGGGCGGGATGCTCTCTTTCGACCAGCCTGAAGAGGAAGCACCCACATGCCGAAGATCCTGGAGTTCGAGGACGACGCCCGTCGCGCCCTCGAGCGGGGCGTCGACCGCCTCGCCAACGCCGTCAAGGTGACGCTCGGCCCGCGCGGTCGCAACGTCGTCATCGACAAGAAGTTCGGCGCCCCCACCATCACGAACGACGGCGTGACCGTCGCCCGTGAGGTCGAGCTGGACGACCCCTACGAGAACCTGGGCGCCCAGCTGGTCAAGGAGGTCGCCACCAAGACCAACGACGCGGCCGGTGACGGCACCACCACCGCGACCGTCCTGGCCCAGGCCCTCGTCCGCGAGGGTCTGCGCAGCGTGGCCGCCGGCGCCTCCCCGATGTCCCTGAAGAAGGGCATCGACGCCGCCGCCGCCAAGGTGTCGGAGGTCCTCCTGGAGCGCGCCCGCCCCGTCGAGGAGCGCGCGGACATCGCCTACGTCGCCACCAACTCCGCCCAGGACGCCCAGATCGGCGACCTGATCGCCGAGGCGTTCGACAAGGTCGGCAAGGACGGCGTCATCACGGTGGAGGAGGCCCCGACCTTCGGTCTGGACCTGGACTTCACCGAGGGCCTCCAGTTCGACAAGGGCTACGTCTCGCCCTACTTCGTCACCGACGGCGACCGCCAGGAGGCGGTGCTGGAGGACGCGCTGATCCTGATCAACCAGGGCAAGATCAGCAGCCTCAACGACCTGCTGCCCGTGCTGGAGAAGGTCGTCCAGAGCAAGAAGCCCCTGCTCATCATCGCCGAGGACATCGACGGTGACGCCCTGGGCGCCCTGGTGCTCAACAAGATCCGCGGCACCCTCAACGTCGCCGCCGTCAAGGCGCCCGGCTTCGGCGAGCGCCGCAAGGCCATGCTCCAGGACATCGCGGTCCTCACCGGCGGCCAGGTCGTCGCCGAGGAGGTCGGCCTGACCCTGGAGAACGTGGACCTCGACGCGCTGGGCGGCGCCCGCCGCGTCACGATCACCAAGGACGCCACCACCATCGTGGACGGCGCCGGGGAGCAGTCCGAGGTCGAGGACCGCGTCCGCCAGATCCGCAAGGAGATCGAGGCGAGCGACTCCGACTGGGACCGCGAGAAGCTCCAGGAGCGCCTGGCCAAGCTCGCGGGCGGTGTCTCCGTCCTGCGCGTGGGCGCCGCCACCGAGGTGGAGCTCAAGGAGAAGAAGCACCGCCTGGAGGACGCCATCTCGGCGACCCGCGCGGCCATCGAGGAGGGTATCGTCGCCGGTGGCGGCGCCTCCCTGGTGCACGCTTCCAAGGCGCTGGACTCGGACGACCTCGGCCTGACGGGCGACGAGGCCACCGGTGTGGCGATCGTGCGCCGCGCCCTGGTCGAGCCCGCCCGGTGGATCGCGGAGAACGCGGGCGCCGAGGGCTACGTGGTCACCCACCGCGTGTCGGAGCTGGAGGTCGGCCACGGCTACAACGCCGCGACCGGCACCTACGGCGACCTGACCTCGCAGGGCATCCTCGACCCGGTCAAGGTGTCCCGCTCCGCCGTGCAGAACGCCGCCTCCATCGCGGGCATGCTGCTGACCACCGAGGTGCTGGTGGCGGACAAGCCCGAGGACGATGAGGACGACGGGCACGGCCACAGCCACTAGGCACGGCGGCCGGGGCGCGTCCGGCGGACACGGCCCGGCTGCGACGGGGGCGGAGCGGTTGCTCCGCCCCCGCGCACTATCACGCACGTCACAGGTTTCCCTCGGCGGCGCAGATGTTTTCGGGTGATTTTCCCGAAACGTGACCATTCTGTAGTTGCCGATCCGAGTGGTTCAGTCCGGCGGTGGGGGCATCATTCCTAGCGTGACGGTGACGGATGCAGGCGCCCGGGGGCAGCGGGACCACACGGGGTTGAACCATCTGGGATCGCTGGCGGTCCGGGGGGACGACGGGGCGATGGACTCGCTGCTGCGCGAGGTCCGCCCCATGGTGGTCAGGTACTGCCGTGCCCGCCTGGCCCGGGTCTCGGGGCTGGCCCACTACTCCGACGACGTGGCCCAGGAGGTGTGTATCGCCCTGCTCTCGGCGATACCGCGCTACCAGGACCGCGGCCGCCCCTTCGCGGCCTTCGTGTTCGGCATAGCGGCCCACAAGGTGGCCGACACCCTGCGCGGTGCGGGCAGGGTCGAGACGGTGCCCACCGACTCCGTGCCCGAGCGCCCCGACGAGGGGCCGGGGCCCGAGGAGTCGGCGGTGCGGGTGATCGAGGCCCAGCGGGCCCGGGAGCTTCTCGACGAGCTGCCCGAACAGCAGCGCAAACTGCTGGTCATGAGGGTCATCGCAGGACTTACGGCGGATGAGACGGGACATGTCCTTGGAATGTCGGCGGGAGCGGTACGGGTTGCCCAGCACCGAGCTATTGCTCGGCTTCGGCAGGTGGCCGTGGCGAACCGCCTCGTCCCCTGAGCACTCCGGACGCCCCCGGCCCGGACGCCGCCGGTGCCCCAACCGCCCCCGGGCGCGCGGATACTGCCGCGCCCTCGGGCCGTCGGGCTACCTCCGCCCCTAGAGCCGCCCGTTCTCCCGAGGCGCGTGCCACGGATCGGGTCATGGGGTGACCACCTCATGTGACCCTTTGCGCGGCGACCGCTACCGGGAACCGCGGCGAGGTCCGGAACGGCCCCGACCGCCGCCTTCCCCTCTCCCGGGGACGGCAGGAGCGGGGGCGGGACCCGAACCCCCTGGGGCGCAGGGGAATCCGCGTGCGCGGCGGGGACGGAGAGAGGGCCGCGCAAACCGTGAGGCTGGTCACTTTCGGCCCGGGGTGACGGGTCAAACACCCTGTTCCACCGGAGGCGCACGGGACCACGACCTAGGATGAGACGACACGCGAGGGCGAGACCGCGCAGGTGTGCCGGGAAAGCGGAGGTTGTGTCATGGGCCAGAGCCAGGAGTACAGCGACTACGGGGACAAACTCCTTCCCCCCGGACTGACCTACGACGACGTCCTTCTGGTCCCGGCCTACTCCGATCTCCAGCCGGGCGAGGTCGACACCACCACCCGCCTGTCCCGCAACCTCACGCTGCGGATCCCGCTGCTGTCCGCGGCGATGGACACCGTCACCGAGGCCCGCATGGCCGTGGCGATGGCCCGCCAGGGCGGCGCGGGCGTCCTGCACCGCAACCTCTCCGTCGAGGACCAGGCCAGCCAGGTCGACCTGGTCAAGCGCTCCGAGGCGGGCATGGTCACCGACCCGGTCACCTGTCAGCCCGAGGACACCCTCGCCGAGGTCGAGCGCCTGTGCGCCCACTACCGGATCTCCGGCGTGCCCGTCACCGACGGCGCCGGGATCCTGGTCGGCATCGTGACCAACCGGGACATGCGCTTCGAGAGCGACCGGGGCCGCCTGGTCCGCGACGTGATGACCACGGAGAACCTGGTCACCGCTCCCGTGGGCGTCAGCCGGGAGCAGGCCTTCGACCTGCTGCGCAGGCACAAGGTCGAGAAGCTGCCGCTGGTCGACGGCCAGAACCGCCTGCGCGGCCTGATCACCGTCAAGGACTTCATCAAGAGCGAGCAGTACCCCGACGCCACCAAGGACGCCGACGGCCGCCTCGTCGTCGGCGGCGCCGTTGGCGTGGGCGCCGAGGCCGAGGAGCGCGCCAAGCGGCTCGTGGAGGCCGGCGTCGACTTCATCGTCGTGGACACCGCCCACGGCCACTCCTCGGGGCTCGCGGACATGATCGCCAAGCTCAAGGCCAACTCGCGCGCCGACATCGTCGCGGGCAACGTCGCCACCCGCGCCGGGGCGCAGCTGCTCATCGACGCCGGGGCCGACGCCGTCAAGGTCGGTGTGGGCCCGGGCTCCATCTGCACCACGCGGGTCGTGGCCGGTGTGGGCGCCCCGCAGCTCACCGCCATCCTGGAGGCCGCCAAGGCGTGCGGCCCGGCGGGCGTCCCGCTCATCGCCGACGGCGGACTCCAGTACTCCGGTGAGATCGCCAAGGCCATCGCGGCCGGGGCCAGCACCGTGATGCTCGGCAGCCTGCTCGCGGGCGTGGAGGAGAGCCCCGGCGAGCTGATCTTCATCAACGGCAAGCAGTTCAAGGCCTACCGGGGCATGGGCTCGCTCGGCGCCATGCGCGGCCGCTCCTTCTCCAAGGACCGCTACGCGCAGGCCGACGTGGCCAGCGAGGACAAGCTGGTCCCCGAGGGCATCGAGGGCCAGGTGCCCTTCCGCGGCCCGCTCCAGGCGGTCGCCCACCAGCTCGTCGGTGGTCTGCACCAGTCCATGTGGTACGCCGGGACCCGCACGCTGGACGAGCTGCGCGAGCGCGGTCAGCTGATGCGCATCACCAGCGCCGGTCTGCGCGAGAGCCACCCGCACGACATCAAGATGACGGTCGAGGCGCCCAACTACAACGCCCGCTGACGCGGCGGCCGGGCGGCCCGGCGCCGCCCCCCTCCGGGGTCGATAGACTCACGGCGGCAGGAAACGCGCCGGTAGACCGTCCGGCGAGGCACGTCAGAGGGGATCGAAACGTTGGCTCAGGTGGAGATCGGGCTGGGCAAGAACGGACGCCGGGCCTACGAGCTCGACGAGATCGGGATCGTGCCTGCCCGGCGGACGCGGGACCCGGAGGAGGTGTCCATCGCCTGGCAGATCGACGCCTACCGGTTCGAGACCCCGCTCGTGGTCAGCCCCATGGACAGCGTGTCCTCGCCCCGGACCGTCGTGGCCGTGGGCGAGCAGGGCGGCCTCGGCGTGCTCGACCTCGAAGGGCTCTGGACCCGCTACGAGGACCCGGATCCGCTGCTCCAGGAGATCCGTGAGCTCGACGACGTCGCCGCCACCCGACGGCTCCAGGAGATCTACGCGGCGCCGATCCAGGAGGAGCTGATCGGTCGCCGGATCGAGGAGATCCGCGACGCGGGCCTGGTCACCGCGGCCCGGCTGTCGCCGCAGCGCACCGCCCAGTACCACAAGGCGGTCGTCGACGCGGGCGTGGACATCTTCGTGATCCGCGGCACCACGGTGTCGGCGGAGCACGTGTCCGGCCGCGCCGAGCCGCTCAACCTCAAGCAGTTCATCCACGAGCTGGACGTGCCGGTCGTGGTCGGCGGCTGCGCCACCTACACGGCGGCGCTGCACCTGATGCGCACCGGCGCCGCGGGCGTGCTGGTCGGCTTCGGCGGCGGCTCGGGCCACACCACCCGCTCCGTGCTGGGCGTGGCCGTGCCGATGGCCAGCGCCATCGGCGACGTGGCCGCGGCCCGCCGCGACTACCTGGACGAGTCCGGCGGCCGGTACGTGCACGTCATCGCCGACGGCGGCATGACCGGCAGCGGCGACATCGCCAAGGCCCTGGCCTGCGGCGCCGACGCCGTCATGGTGGGCTCCCCGCTCGCGCGCGCCACCGAGGCGCCCGGCGGCGGCTACCACTGGGGCAGCGAGGCGCACCACAGCGAGCTGCCGCGCGGCGAGCGCCTCCACGTCGGCACGATCGGCGACCTGAAGTCGATCCTGCACGGCCCGGCCTCCACCAGCGACGGTTCCATGAACCTCATGGGTGCTCTTCGTCGCACGATGGCCACCTCCGGCTACACCGACCTCAAGGAGTTCCAGCGGGTCGAGGTCGTGGTCAACCCGCACTAGAGGGGTGTGTTCGCCCAGGACACGGACCTGAAAGGGCCGCGCCGGCCCCAGCCGGCGCAGCCCTTCGCGTGTGCGGCCCCGCCGCGCGGCGGCTCCCCGTGCCCGAGGGCGCCGGGCACGAGGGGCCGCCGGTCGCGTACTTTGGTTCCGGCGTGATGTGGAATTGACGTTTCCTTGACGATGTGGAGAGCCCATGGGTGAACGACGCACGTCCGGGGCCGAGGGGCGCCGGAGTCGTGGCCCGCTGGTCGCCGTCTGCGTGACGCTGACGGTGTGCCTGCTGCTGACCGGTGGAGTGGTCGTCCTGGTCAACCGGATCTCCGACGCGTTCAACGAGTGGTCGCCGCCCAGTGCCTCGGGCGTCGAGCCGCCGGCGGGCACGATCCAGACCCCGCCCCACGACGAGCTCACCGGCCCGCCGGAGCCCGCGGACGTGGCCCCGGAGGAGGGCGACCCCGCCCCCGAGGAGGCGGGCGCCGACGAGCGCCAGACCCCCGCCGTCGAGGAGCGCCCCAGCGCCGAGTGGCTCGACCAGGTGTCGGAGGCGACCGGGATCCCGCGCCGGGCCCTGGAGGGGTACGCGGGCGCGCAGCTGGTGGTCGCCCGGGACCAGCCCTCGTGCCAGCTGTCCTGGCCCACCCTGGCCGGGATCGGCTACATCGAGTCGCACCACGGCACCTACGCCGGGGGGGAGATCGGCGACGACGGCAACACGACCGTCGACATCATCGGCATCCCGCTGGACGGCACCAACCGGACCAGGGCCATCCCGGACACCGACGGCGGCCGGTACGACGGCGACACCGAGTGGGACCGGGCGATCGGCCCGATGCAGTTCATCCCGCACACCTGGGAGCGCTGGGGCGACTCCCCGTCCGGTGGGGACCCCGACCCGCACAACATCGACGACGCCGCGCTCGCCGCGGCCCGGTACCTGTGCGCGGAGGGCCGCGACCTGACCGTCGCGGCCGACTGGGAGGCGGCGATCCTGGAGTACAACCGCTCCGACGAGTACGTCGCCGACGTCCTGGCCTACGCGCACGCCTACGCCGACGCGGCCTGACCCGGCCGCCTGACCAGACGGCCTGACCCGGTGCTCCGACCCGGCGGTCGGTCCTCGCGGGCGGGCCGTCTCCGGCCCGCCGCGGGGCGCCGCGCGCCCTGCCCGCCGACAGCCGCCGCCCCGGTCCGGCCGGGTCCGACGCCCCCGGCGCGCTGACGGTCACCGCCGGATCGCTCCTGCTGGTCCCCGGCATCTCCCAGGGCCAGAGCGTCCGCTGGGCCTTTCGGCAGAGCATCGGGGACGTCCTGCTCGGCGTCACCGCCGGGACCGGGGCCGCCGGACTGGGCGCAGCTGCCCTGGTCGGAGGGCTGGTCACCGCGGCCGCCGCCCTCCCCGCCCCGGCCCTGCCGAGGAGGCGAAACGCTTCCTGCCCCCGGCCCGCCCCGTCCGAACTCCCCGTGACACGCCGGTGCCGGACACCCGGTGTGATCATCGACCCCGGTTAGCCTGGGGCCCTCTCGGATGGACACGGGCCCGGGGCGGGTATGCGCCTGGGAGGAGACCCATCGAGACGGAGGAGACGGATGACTACCACCTGGCTGGGACCGAAGGGGCGCGCCGAGACGCTCGCGTCGATGGCCGACGAGGAACTCGACGTCCTCGTGGTCGGGGGAGGCATCGTCGGGGCGGGCATCGCCCTGGACGCGGTCTCGCGCGGACTGTCCACGGCGCTGGTCGAGGCGCGCGACTTCGCGTCGGGCACCTCCAGCCGGTCCAGCAAGCTCATCCACGGCGGCCTGCGCTACCTGGAGCAGTTCGACTTCGAGCTCGTCCGCGAGGCGCTCCACGAACGCGGCCTGCTCCTCACCACCATCGCCCCGCACCTGGTCCGCCCGGTGCCGTTCCTGTTCCCGTTCGCCCACCACTGGGAGCGCGCCTACATCGGCGCGGGCGTCACCCTCTACGACGCCCTCGCCATGAGCTCGCGCAACAACCGCGGACTTCCCACGCACCGCCACCTGACCAGGTCCGGGGCGCTGCGGGTCTTCCCCGCGCTCAAGCGCAGCGCCCTCGCCGGGGCCATCCAGTACTGGGACTGCCAGGTGGACGACGCCCGCCTGGTCATCAGCGTGCTGCGCACCGCCGCCGGCCTGGGGGCCAAGATCGCCTCCCGCGCCCAGGCGGTCGGGTTCCTGCGCGAGGGCGAGCACGTCGTCGGCGCCACCGTCGCCGACCTGGAGGGCGGCGGCGAGCGGCGCGTCCGGGCCCGCCAGGTGGTCAACGCCGCCGGGGTGTGGACCGACGACATCCAGGAGATGGTCGGCGGCCGGGGCCAGATCCACGTCAGCGCGTCCAAGGGCATCCACCTCGTGGTGCCGCGCGACCGCATCCAGGCCTCCTCCGGGATGATCCTGAGGACCGAGAAGAGCGTCCTGTTCGTCATCCCGTGGGGCCGCCACTGGATCATCGGCACCACCGACACCGCGTGGGACCTGGACAAGGAGAACCCCGCGGCGAGCCGGGCCGACATCGACTACGTCCTCGACCACGTCAACCAGGTCCTGCGCACGCCCCTGGGCCGGGACGACGTCGAGGGCGTGTACGCGGGGCTGCGCCCGCTGCTGACGGGGGAGTCGGAGGAGACCTCCAAGCTCTCCCGCGAACACACGGTGGCCCACCCCGTGCCCGGCCTGGTCCTCATCGCCGGGGGCAAGTACACGACCTACCGCGTGATGGCCAAGGACGCGGTGGACGCGGTCGCGCACGGCCTGGGCAACGGGATCCCGGCCTCGGTCACCGACCGGCTGCCCCTGGTGGGCGCGGACGGCTACTGGGCGCTGTACAACCAGCGCCACCGGCTGGCCCGGAACTCGGGGCTGCACGTCTCCCGCGTCACCCACCTGCTGCGCCGCTACGGCGCCTCGGTCCACGACCTGCTCGACCTGATCCGGGAGCGCCCCGACCTCGGCCGACCGCTCGCGCACGCCGAGGACTACCTGCGCGCCGAGATCGTCTACGCGGCCGAGGCCGAGGGGGCCCGCCACCTGGAGGACGTCCTGTCCCGGCGCACCCGGATCTCCTTCGAGACCTGGGACCGGGGCATCGCCGCCGCCGAGGAGGCGGCCGAGCTGCTCGCCGGTCCGCTGGAGTGGAGCGAGGAGCAGGTCGGGCGGGAGGTCGAGTACTACCGCAAGGGGATCGAGGCCGAGCGCGCGGCGCAGGAGCAGGACACCGACCAGGAGGCGGACGCGATCCAGCACGGCGCCCCGGAGATCGTCCCGGAGGCCAACATCACGCGGCCCTGAGCGCGTGGCGCGGGCGGCTTACCCGGGGGAGCGCCGCCGGGGACCGCCCGCGTTCGAGGCGCCGTGGCGCGGCGGCTCCCCGCGCCGCCCGACGACCCGCCCGGGCCTGTGCGGTCGGTGCGGAGCCGCCCCACCGCCGGGGGCGCCGGGGTGTGCGCCTGGTTGTCGGGGAGCCGCCGGACCGCCGGGGGCGCCGGGGTGCGCGTCCGGTCGTCGGGGAGGCGTCGCACGGTCGGGCCCCCGGTGGTCCCGCCTCCGCGGGCGGGACCACCGGGGGCCGCCCGCAGCCCTCAGGAGAGCTGTCCGACGACCGGCTCCAGTTCGCCCCTGAGCCACTCCAGCCCGATGGGCGCGGGGGAGTTCAGCGCGTTGGCGAAGGCCAGGTCGGCGTAGTACACGGTCGAGTCCCCGACCGCGGGCAGCTCCTGGAAGAGGGGGTCCTCGGCCAGCCTGTCGCGGTCCTCCCCGGTCGGGGCCCACACCATGAGCACGTCGGCGTCGAGTTCCCCGGTGCGCTCCAGCGGCAGCGGATCGCCCGTCTGGGTGTTGTCCTGGTTGTCGGCGGGCCGCAGCCCGAACAGTTCGAGCACCGAGCCGTTGCCGAAGGCGTACTGCCCCGGGTCGGCGCGCACCCACTGGTAGGTCCTGGAACCGATGTCGGGCACCTGCTCGCCGACCTCTGCGAACGCCGCGCTGATGCCGGTGATCAGCTCCTCCGCCTCCTCCTCCCTGCGCAGCGCCTGGGCGGTGGTGCGCAGGCGCTCGTCCCAGTCCACGTTGAGGGCCTCGGAGTCCGGGGCGACCGTCGGCGCGATGGCGTTGAGCCGCTCGAACGTGGTCGCGTCCGGAACCTGGTAGGTCTCGGCCAGGATCAGGTCTGGCGCCACCGAGGCGATGGCTTCGAGGTTGGGCCCGCCGTCGGCCGAGACCAGGCCGGGGTCGGCGATCCCGGCCAGCTCCTCGGCCAGCCAGGGGGTGGCGGCCTCCAGGGTCTCGGGGTCGGCGGCGACGGCGACCGGCGTCACCCCCAGGGAGATGGCCTCGTCCGCCGCGGCGAAGCCCAGGGCCAGGACCCGGCTCGGGCTCTCCTCGACCGTGACCCCGCCGTGCCGGGTCTGGACGGTCACAGGGTAGCCGTCGGCGCCGGGGGAGGACCGCTGGTCGGCCTCCCCGGCCCCGGTTCCGCATCCGGTCACGGCGACGGCCAGCGCGATCGCCGCGGCGGCCAGGCGCCTCCCGCGGCCGACCGCCGCGCGCTCTCGTGCAATCCTCACGTACTCACACCTCTCACTCGCCGCGAAGCGCTGCTCCGCGCCGCACGGCGGGCACGGGGGAGCCGTACGGGCCCCGCGCCAGCGCGCGGTTAAGGGAAGGCTTACCTTATTCTCTGCTTGCGGGAGGGTGCCACACCGCCCTCCCCGAAGCGGCGTCCGGACGCGGGACGGGGACGCCGTCGGGGACCGGCGACGCGCGTTCGCGAGCAGGTCCGGCGCCCAGTCGCCCCGTGGGCCCGAGGGTCCGGGGGCCCGCTACGCTCGGTCGCATGTGGCGATTCGTACGCAAACCAGCCAGGGTGCCGCGTCGGGGCGCCGACATCGGGGCGCACCTGGTACCGGAGGCCTTCGGAGTCGACCCGGTCCTGAGGACCGCGTGCGAGGCCGTCCGCGAGGGCGACCTCGAAGCCGGCACCCCCCTGCTCGTGGAGAGCCGGGAGGACCCCGAGACCCGCGTGCTGCGGGTCGAGGCGCTGGCCAGGGCCGCCGCCGACCTGCCCGAGGAGATCGTCGGACTCATGGCGGCCGGTGCCGACGGGGCCGACACCATGCTCTGGCTGGGCCACACGCTGCTGGCCCGCGCCCTGGTCCGGCCCTCCGGCGGGACCCGGGCCGACGAGAAGGCCGCCTCCGCCGCCCTGCACGAGGCGAGGGAGGCACTGGAGGCCGCCGCGCGGCTGCGCCCCGACGACGCGGCGCCCTGGGCCGGGCTCCAGACCGCCGCGATGGGCCTGGGCGCGGACCGGGAGGAGAAGGACCGGATCTGGCGTGAGATCACCGCCCGCGCGCCCCACCTGTTCCCCGCCCACACGGTCCGCACGCGCACCCTGTCGGCCGCCCGGGGCGGCAGCACCGAGGAGATGTTCGCGTTCGCGGGAGCCGCCGCCGACACCGCGCCCGCGGGCAGCCCCCTGCCGTCCGTGCTCGCCCTCGCCCACGCCGAGCACGTGCGCACGGAGCAGAAACGCCTCCTCGCCGAGGGCAGCGCCCCCTACATCGTGGACATGGCCCTGGGCCGCCTGCACGGGGGGTCGGTCCAGGAGCTGTTCGAGCTCGCGCGGACGTGGGCCGCCGAGGCGGTGCCGCACCCGCGCGACGCCCAGGCCCACCACCTGTTCGGATGGGCCTTCCACCGGGCCGGGATGGCGCAGGCGGCGCACTGGCACCTGACCGCGGTGGGAACCGTGCGGTGCGACGTGCCCTGGTCCTTCTTCGGCCCCGCCCACACCGAACTGATCCGCGCGATGGCCGAACTCGGGGTCGATCCGGGCCGGGAGACCCAGGGGCCGGCGGCGACCTGAGTACCGCTACTCAGGTGCGGGCGACACGCAGCGGGCAGTCTGGGGACATGAACCACCGCTCTCCCGCCCCCGCCTCCACCCCCGCCCCCGTCTCGCGCACGGTCCTGCTCGCCGTGGCCGCGGCCCTCGCCGCCGTGGCCCTGGCCCACCTGGTCGGGTGGGGCGTCGCCCACGCCATGGACGCGGCCCACACGGCGCCCGACGCCAACATCGGCGCCGGGATGGCCCTGCTGCTCCTGCCCTTCCCCCTCGCCCCGGTCATGGCCTGGCCGCCGGCCCGGGCCCTCCGCCTGCCCCGCCCCGGGATCACGGCGCTGATCTGCGCCCCCGTGTACCTGCTGCTGGCCGTCGGGGTGTGGACCGTGTGGCCCGGCGCGGCCGACCGGGTGCCGCAGACCTCGTTCCTGCACCCCGTGCTCGAATCCACGTGGAGCCTGGTCGCCGCCAACGCGCTCATCCTCGCGGTCACGCTGGTCGCCGCGGCGCTGGTCGTCCGCGGCCGGTCCGCCCGCGCCGTCCGATCCTGAGGGCGCACGTGCCCCGGCGCCCGAAAAGCCCTCGCCAGGGCTGCGGGGGCTCGGCCACAATGCACGGGTGCTACTGACGATCACGACCACGGCGAGCCCGGCGACGGACCTCGGTTTCCTGCTGCACAAGCACCCCGACAGGGCGCAGAGCTTCGAGCAGTCCTTCGGTACCGCCCACGTCTTCTACCCCGAGGCCACCGAGCAGCGCTGCACCGCCGCGCTGATGCTCGACGTCGACGCGCAGGCGCTGCTGCGCACGCGCACGTCGGTGAGCACGCCCGACTTCGCACTGGCCCAGTACGTCAACGACCGCCCCTACGCGACGTCGTCGCTGTTCACGGTGGCGCTGGGGCGGGTCATGCGCTCCGCGCTGCGGGGGGACTGCAGGCAGCGCCCAGAGCTGGCGCGCACGCCGATCCCGCTGGAGCTGCGCATGCCCGCGGTGCCCTGCCGGGGCGGCGCCGAGCGCGTGCGGTCGCTGTTCGAGCCCCTGGGGTGGGCGGTGGAGGCCGAACCGGTACCGCTCGACCCCGGGCTGCCCGGATGGGGCGACTCCCACTACCTGTCGCTCACCCTCACCGGCACCGTCCGGCTGTCCGAGGCGCTCAGCCACCTGTACGTGCTGCTGCCGGTCCTGGACGGCAACAAGCACTACTGGGTGGACCGCAGCGAGGTGGACAAGCTGCTGCGGGCCGGTGGGCTCGCCGCCGGTGACGCCGGGATCGCTGCGACCACCGGTGATGTCGGTGACGCCGGGACCGGTGCCGCTGGTGAGCCCGCTGAGACCACCGTGAGCAACGGGCCCTCCGTGAGCGCCGAGAGCGACGGGCCCGTCGAGACCGGCTGGCTCGCCGGGCACCCCGAACGCTCCTGGATCGTCCGCCGCTACCTCAACCGCCGCGACGGCTACGTGCGGACCGCGCTGGCCCGCCTGGCCGAGGCCGACGACCTGACCGAGGACGGGGAGGGCGACGACCCCGGGGTCGAGGAGGCCTCCGCGACGCCGTCCCCGGAGGAGCGCGCCCCCAGCCTGGCCGAACAGCGGGCCGGGGCGGTCATGGCGGTGCTGGCCGCCGAGAACGCCACCAGCGTCATCGACCTGGGCTGCGGCGCCGGACAGCTGCTCACCCGCCTGGTGCGCGACCGCTCCCTGGAGCGCGTCACCGGCGTGGACGTCAGCGTCGTCAGCCTCGAACGCGCCCACCGCAGGGTGTGCAGGGGCTGCGACCCGGGCGGGCGCGACCGCCACCGGCCCCTGTTCTCCGACACCGTCGCGGCCCGCGACCGCGGGGACGCGGGCCGCGGGCCGGAACTGCTCGTCGGCTCGGTCGTCTACCGCGACAAGCGGTTCGAGGGCTACGACGCCGCCGTCCTCATGGAGGTGGTCGAACACATCGACCCCTCGCGCCTGCCCGCGATGGAGGAGAGCGTGTTCGGCTCCGCCCGGCCCCGCGTCGTCGTGGTCACCACGCCCAACGCCGAGTACAACACCTACTACGAGGGGCTGGAGGAGGGAGCCCTCCGGCACAGCGACCACCGCTTCGAGTGGACGCGCGCCGAGTTCACCCTGTGGGCGGACGGGGTCGCCGACAAGCACGGCTACCGCGTCCGCTACCTGCCGGTCGGGCCCGAACACCCCGACACCGGCGCACCGACCCAGATGGGAGTCTTCGTCCGATGAGTACGACCGAGGGGGACGGGGCCGTCGAGCCGCGCGTGCTCGGCGTGCCCGAGATGGGGCTCGTCGTGCTGGTCGGGGTCTCCGGTTCCGGCAAGTCCACCTTCGCCGCCCGGCACTTCGCGCCCACACAGGTGATCAGCTCCGACTACTGCCGCGGCCTGGTCAGCGACGACGAGAACGACCAGGCCGCCACCGCCGACGCGTTCTCGCTCCTGCACACCGTCGTGGACATCCGGCTGCGCCGGGGCCTGCTCGCCGTGGTCGACGCCACCAACGTGCAGAGCAGGGCCCGCCAGGAACTCGTGCGCATCGCCAAGGACAACAACGTGCTGTCCACGGCCATCGTGCTCGACGTCCCCGAGGCCCTGGCCCGGGAGCGCAACCGGGACCGGCCCGACCGCGACTTCGGCGACCACGTCATCCGCCGCCAGCGGCGCGACCTGCGCCAGAGCCTGCGGCACCTGCGCCGGGAGGGCTTTCGCAAGGTGCACGTGCTCCAGGGGCCCGGGGAGATCGACGCCGCCGTCATCGAACTGGAGCGCGCCTGGCCCGACCGCAGGGAGCTCACCGGCCCCTTCGACATCGTCGGCGACGTGCACGGCTGCCGCGAGGAACTGGAGGAGCTGCTGGGCGCGCTCGGCTACGAGCTGGCCCGCGATGACCTCGGGCGCCCGGTCGGCGCCCGCCACCCGCTGGGGCGCACGGCGGTGTTCGTCGGCGACCTCGTGGACCGGGGCCCCGACAGCCCCGGCGTCCTGCGCCTGGTCATGGGCATGGTCGCCGACGGCGACGCCCTCTGCGTGCCCGGCAACCACGAGAACAAGCTGGTCCGGGTGCTCAAGGGCGGCAAGGCCCGGCTCACGCACGGCCTCGCCGAGACCATGGAACAGCTGGGACGCGAGAGCGAGGAGTTCCGGAGGCGCGTGCTGGACTTCTGCGACGGGCTGGTCAGCCACCTCGTCCTGGACGGGGGCGCGCTGGTCGTCGCGCACGCCGGGCTCAAGGAGGAGTACCACGGGCGGGCCTCCGGCCGTGTGCGCTCCTTCGCCCTGTACGGCCAGACCACCGGCGAGACCGACGAGTACGGGCTCCCGGTGCGGCTGCCGTGGGCGCGCGAGTACCGCGGCCGGGCCGCCGTGGTCTACGGGCACACGCCCATGGTCAAGGCCGAGTGGGTCAACAACACCCTCTGCCTGGACACCGGCTGCGTGTTCGGCGGCAGGCTCACCGCGCTGCGCTACCCCGAGCGCGAGATCGTCGACGTGCCGGCGCACCGCACCTGGTACGAGCCCGCCCGGCCGCTGACGGACACAGCGGACGGGGAGCCCGCCACGCGCCCCGACGCCGCCGTGGACGTCACCGACATCGGCGTCGGCGACACCCGCACGGGCATGTTCGTGGAGACCGAGCACGGCCTGGTGCGCGCCGACGGAGGCAGCACCCTGGCCGCGCTGGAGGTCATGAGCAGGTTCGCGGTGGACCCGCGCTGGCTGCTCTACCTCCCGCCGACCATGGCGCCCGCGCCGACCTCGGCCGAGCCCGGGCTGCTGGAGCACCCGAACGAGGCCTTCGCCTCCTTCCGGGGCTCGGGGATCGGCGAGGTCGTGTGCGAGGAGAAGCACATGGGGTCACGGGCCGTGGCCGTGCTGTGCCGGGACGCCGACGCCGCCGAACGCCGGTTCGTGCCCGGGGAGCTGGGCACCGTGTACACCCGGACCGGACGGCCCTTCTTCTCCGACCCGGCCCTCCAGGCGCGGGTCGTGGACCAGCTGCGGCAGGCGGTCACCGACGCCGGGCTCTGGGACCGGCTGGGCACCGACTGGGTCGCCCTGGACGGGGAGATGCTGCCGTGGTCGGCCAAGGCCCGGACGCTGATCCGCGAACAGTACGCGTCGGTGGGCGCCGCCGCCCGCGCGGCCCTGCCCGCCGCCGGGATCGCGCTCGCCGCCGCGGCCGGGCGCGGTGTGCCCGTGGACGGGCTGATCGAGGGGGTCGCGCGCCGGACGGAGCAGGTGGAGGAGTTCAGCCGGGTCTACCGGCGCTACTCCTGGGACACCGACGGCACCGCCGGGCTCCGGTACGCGCCGTTCATGGTGCTGGCCTCCGAGGGGCGCGAGTACGGGGACGCCGACCACCTGTGGCACATGGCGGTCGCCGAACGGCTCGCCGAGGCCAGCGGGCTGGTCCACCCCACCCGCTACCGGGTCGTGGACACCACCGACCCGGGCGCGTGCGCCTCTGCCGCCGACTGGTGGACCGACATGGTCTCCACCGGCGGCGAGGGGATGGTGGTCAAACCCCTCCTGGGCGCCCGGGCCACGGGCCGCAAGGGCCTGGCGCAGCCAGGGCTGAAGGTGCGCGGGCCCGAGTACCTGCGCATCATCTACGGGCCCGACTACACCGACCCCGAGCGGATGGCGGTCCTGAAGGACCGCAACGTGGGCCGCAAGAGCGGGCTGGCCATGCGCGAGCACAAGCTGGGCCTGGAGGCGCTGGCCCGCCACGCCCGACACGAACCGCTGTGGCGCGTGCACGAGCCGGTGTTCGCGGTGCTGGCCCTGGAGTCGGTCCCGGTCGACCCCCGGCTGTAGCGGGCAGGGCGGCGGTCGCGCGGCGCTGACGTCGCGCGACCGCCGCCCTGGTGCTCCGGTGCTCCGGTGCTCCGTGTGTTCGACGTCCGTGCGGTCGCGCGCGTGCGGGGCCCACCGGCGGCGGACCGGCCCTCCGGACCGGCCCTTGGGAGGATCCCACGAGGCACGGGCGCCGCCGGGCCGGTCCGATCCCACCAACGGCGTTCCGATTCGCCTCCTTTTCACGCCCTCTCTTTCGGTCGGACATCCGCAGGGGCCATGATGTGCACGCCCGTCAACCCCCACTCCCCTCCGGAGAAGATGTGTCCCCCAACCGACCCGGACGCCTGGTCGCGTCCACGTCCGCCGCGGCGGCGGTGCTCCTGGGCCTCGGGCTCACGTCCGCGCCGTCCGCCCTCGCCGACACCGCCACCCCGGTGGTCAGCGAGGTCTACGGCGGAGGCGGCAACAGCGGCGCGGACCTGCGCCACGACTTCGTCGAACTGGGCAACCCCACCGGCGAGGCGTTCTCCCTCGACGGCTGGAGCGTGCAGTACCTGCCCGCCAACCCCAGGCCCGCCACCCAGGTGCAGGTCACGGCACTGAACGGCGAGATCGGCGCGGACGGGCACTACCTCGTGCGCCAGGCGGCGGGCGCCGGGGGCAGCACCGACCTCCCCGCCCCCGACGCCACCGGCGGCACCAACATGTCCGCCACCTCCGGCACGGTCCTGCTCGTGCGGGGCACCGACCCCGTCACCTGCCGGACCGCCGCGGAGTGCACCGCGGACGCGTCCGTCGCCGACCTCGTCGGCTACGGGGACGCCGTCGTCCACGAGGGCGCGCCCGCGCCCCGGCTGGGCAACACCACCTCCGCCTCGCGTGACGACGCCCTCACCGACACCGGCGACAACGCGGCGGACTTCACGGCCGCGGCCCCCTCGCCCACCAACACCGCGGGCCAGACACCCGGCGGGGGCGGCACCGACCCCGAGGAGCCCGTCGAGCCCGGCGACCTGCGCGTCCACGACGTCCAGGGCACCACCCGCACCTCCCCCTACACCGGACAGCAGGTCACGGGCCTGCCAGGCGTGGTCACGGCGGTCAACCCCTTCGGCGGCGCGCGGGGGTTCTGGTTCCAGGACACCGAGGGCGACGGCGACCCGCGCACCAGCGAGGGGCTGTTCGTCTTCACCGGGTCCACCACCCCGGACGTGGCCGTCGGCGACGAGGTCCTGGCCGCCGGACGGGTCAGCGAGTACAGTCCCGCCTCCGGTGCGCAGACCATCACCCAGCTCGACCAGGCCCGCTGGACCGTCCTGTCCTCGGGCAACGCCGTGCCCGACCCGGTCCTGCTCGACGAGGACGCCGTCCCCGGGGCGTACGCGCCCGAACCCGGCGGCGACGTCTCCGCGCTCGACCTGGAACCCGCGGAGTACGCCCTGGACTTCTGGGCCGCGCACGAGCACATGCTCGTCCGCGTGGAGGACGCGCCCGTCGTCGGCGCCACCGACGACTACGCCGCGCTCTGGGTGACCACCAAGCCCGGACAGAACCCCACCGTCAACGGCGGCACCCGCTACGGCTCCTACGACGACCCCAACTCCGGACGGATCAAGGTCGAGTCGCTGCTGGACCGCGACCAGCACCCCTTCCCCGAGGCCAACGTGGGCGACACCCTCGCCGGAGTCACCGAGGGACCCCTCTACTACAGCCGGTTCGGCGGCTACCTCATCCGCGCCACCACCCTGGGCGAGCACGCGCGGGGCGACCTGGAGCGCACCGCCGTCCGCGACGCGCGGCGCCACGAGGTCAGCGTCGCCACCTACAACGTCGAGAACCTCGGCGGGCGCGACGACCAGGCCAGGTACGACGCGCTGGCGGCCGGGATCGTCGAGTCCCTGAACTCGCCCGACATCATCGGCCTGGAGGAGATCCAGGACAACACCGGCCCGACCGACGACGGCGTCGTGGACGCCGACGTCACCCTGGACCGGCTGGTGGAGGCCGTGGAGGCGCACGGCGGCCCCGCCTACGAGTGGCGGCAGATCAGCCCCGAGGACAAGCAGGACGGCGGCCAGCCCGGCGGCAACATCCGCAACGCGTTCCTGTTCGACCCCGAGCGCGTGCAGTTCGTCGACCGCGAGGGCGGCGACGCGACCACCGCCGTGGAGGTCGTGGAGGGTGAGCGCGGCGCCGAGCTGTCGGTGTCCCCGGGTCGGATCAGCCCGCGGGACGGGGCCTGGGACTCCAGCCGCAAGCCGCTGGTCGGCCACTTCCGCGCCCTGAACCGGGACGTCTACGTGGTCACCAACCACTTCAACTCCAAGGGCGGGGACGAGTCCCTGCACGGCGTCCACCAGCCGCCGCGGCGCACAAGCGAGGCCCAGCGCCACGCCCAGGCCGGGCTCGTGCGCGACTTCGCCGAGGAGCTGCTGGCCGTGGACCCCGAGGCCAACCTGGTGGTCATGGGCGACCTGAACGACTTCCAGTTCTCCCGGACCCTGGAGATCCTGACCGCCGACGGGCCGCTGCACAACCCGATGACGGACCTGCCCGTGGAGGAGCGCTACAACTACGTCTTCGACGGCAACTCCCAGGCGCTGGACCACATCCTGGTCAACCAGGCGCTCGCGGGCCGGGTCGAGTACGGCATCGCGCGGATCAACTCCGAGTTCTCCGACCAGGTCAGCGACCACGACCCCCAGGTGCTGTGGCTGGACACCCGCCGCGGCACCCCGCCCGGGCGCCCCTGATCCCGCCCGGCTCCCGGCGCGACCTCCGCGCCGGGAGCCGGGTCCCCCGTGCCGCGAAGGCGACCGTCCCCCGGTCGCCTTCGCGTTCTCTCCGGGACGGGCCCTCAGCGCACGTCCCGGCGGCTCAGCACCGTCGCGGAGAGCGCCCACAGGGCGAGGGTGGTCGCCGCGGCCGCCAGCACGACGGAGAACGCCGTCGGCAGGTCGAGGGACCCCGCGTCGGAGACGGCGGTGCTGCCCAGGCTGAGCGACGTGGTGACCAGCGACTGCGGCAGGAGGTAGGAGACCACCCCGCCCTCCCCGGAGTAGAGGAGGCCGACCCCGGCGACGCAGCCCAGGAGGCCCAGGGCGACGGGCGCGGCGAAGGAGCGGACCAGCATCGACAGCAGGGACTGCAACGCGGCGACCGGCAGCGCGGCGACGACGCCCAGCAGGGCGGCGGCCGCGCTGTGCCAGGGCAGCCAGCCGTCCAGGCCCAGGACGAGCTTCCCGCTCAGCACCACCAGCCCCAGCAGCACGAACTGCATCGTCACGACCACCAGGGCGAGCGAGGCGAGCTTGGCTCCGACGACCGAGAACGCCCGCGCGGGGGTGGCCATCAACAGGTTCCAGTTGTGGCCCCGGTGCTCCATGCGCCAGGCGGCCGACGCCGCCACCGCAACCCCCATCGACATGAACACCATGCCGTAGAAGAGCACCACCTGGGACCAGTAGGACGCCCACCCGGAGGAGAGGGCCTCCACGTTGCCCGCGTAGTTCACCGTTCCCGTGATGACCGCGAGCAGCGGCAGCACCACGGCCACGATCCACAGGGCCGAGCGGCGCAGCTTGGCGAGTTCGGCGAGGACCATCCCCATCACGCCTCCGTCCGGTCGAAGCGGTGGCTGGCCACGGCGAACAGGGCGGCCACGAGCACCAGGAACGCGGCCAGCCAGCCGTATCCGGGCGTGATCGCGACGAAGCCGTCGTCGCCCATCCCCACCGGGGAGACGACCGCGTAGTAGCCCCAGGGCAGCGCGCGCGCCAGGGCCGGGGGCATCAGCAGGGTGAACACCCCGCAGAACGAGCCGAGCAGCCCGAGCGCCAGCCCGACGAGCTGGTTCTCCACCCGGGCGGCCAGCAGCACGTGCAGGCACAGCATCGCCAGGTTCACCAGGAGCAGGCCGAAGGCGTACCAGACCCACATCCCGACGCGCGGCTCCACGGTGATCCCCGCGGCCAGGCCCGCCGTGAAGACCAGGGTGGTCTGGACGGCCACCGCGACCGCCAGCAGCAGGCCCAGCACCGCGACCTTGGCCCGGCACAGCCGCCCCGGACCGAACCCGGCCACCTGCGACAGCGTCCAGCCCCGGCCCTGGTGCTCGATGTCCACCTGCCTGCTGGCCAGCACCGAGACCAGGAGGGGCGAGGTCATGGCCGCGATCATGACGTAGCTCATGAGCAGGCCCTCCCACGGCTGGGCGGCCGGATCGCCGAAGCCCTCCCGTGCGGAGTCCGACATCAGGTTCATGCAGGACAGGCCCACGACGGCGGCCACCATGACCGCGCAGACCAGCACGACCCGGAGCCTGCGCGCCTTGCGCAGTTCGAGTCTCACCGCCGTCAGGATCACAGCAGCCCCTCACGGCCGGTGAGGTCCATGAAGACCTCCTCCAGGGACTGCTGGACGCGCCGCACCCCGTGGACCGGTACGTCGCCCTCGACGAGGCGCCGCACGAGCGCGGCGGTGTCCTCGTCGCCGAACCCGGACAGGCGCACGCCCCGCTCCGCACGCACGGCGGGGATGCCCAGGGCCAGGGCCCGGTCGGGTTCGGGGGTGTCCACGAGCAGGTCCGGCACGCTGCGGTGGAACAGCTCGGTCCGGGTGCCCTGGAAGACCAGCTTCCCGCGGCCCAGGATGCCCAGCACCGAGGCCATCCTGTCGATCTCGTCGAGCAGGTGGCTGGAGACCATGACCGTGACGCCCTCCCCGGCCAGCGTCACCAGCAGTTCGCGGACCTCCTCGATGCCCGCGGGGTCCAGACCGTTGGTGGGCTCGTCGAGGATGAGCAGGCGCGGCTCCCGCGCCAGGGCCATCGCGATGCCCAGCCGCTGCTTCATCCCCAGCGAGTACGCGCGGACGAGCTTGCCCATGTGCTCCTGGAGGCGCACGGTGGCGACCGCGCGGGAGACCTGCCGGTCGCTGAGCCCGAGCATCCGCTGGACGATCGCCATGTTCTCCCGCCCGGTCAGGTGGGCGTAGCCGGGAGGCGCCTCGATGAGGGAGCCGATCTCCCGCAGCAGGGCGGGGCGCGTGTCCCGGTTCATCGGCTGCCCGAAGACGGTGATCTCGCCCCGGGTGGGCCGGGCCAGCGACAGCAGCATCTTCATGGTGGTGGACTTGCCCGAGCCGTTGGGGCCCAGGAAGCCGTAGACGCAGCCCGGCGGCACCCGCAGGTCGAGGTCGTCGACGACGGTGCGCGCACCGTAGGCCTTCGTCAGGTGGTGGGTGGTGATGATGTGGTCCATGGAACTCCTTCCGCCGAGGAGTCTCCGGTGCCGGACCCGAGGAGGGCATCGTGCCGGGGGAGGGGAAACGCGCTCGTACCGCGGTAGGAGGAGGGGACGCGGGGCGGCGGGCGCGCCGGACGGACTGAGGCGGGAGCCGGGCACCGCCGTGGCAGCGGGGCACGGGGAAGGCCGGCCCCCGGAGCCGGGTAGGGGGTGCCGGGGCGGGGCCGGACCCCCGGAGACGCACGGGGATGCGGTACCGGGGCGCGGGGAAGGCCGGTGGCGCGGAGTCGGGCGGGGGCGTCGGGAGGGGCGGGCTCGCCGGGGGCGCCCGTTCACGCCTCCCGGAGCAGGTCCTCGCGGCCCACCAGCCCGGCGCGGAACGCGAACAGCACGGCCTGCACCCGGTCGCGGGAGCCGGTCTTGGCCAGGACGTGGCCGACGTGGGTCTTGACCGTGGGCATGGACAGCACGAGGCGCTCGCAGATCTCCGTGTTCGTGTACCCCAGCGCCACGGCGACGAGGACCTCCTGCTCGCGCGGGGTCAGCGAGGCGACGGCGCGCCGGGTGTCCCCGTCGATCGGGACCGGGCGGGAGGACGGGCCGCCCAGCAGCGGGCGCACGTGCCCGAGCAGCCTGCGCGTGGAGCTGGCCGAGATGACGGAGTCGCCCCGGTGCACGGTCCGCACGGCCTCCAGCAGCTCCTCGGGCGGGGTGTTCTTGAGCAGGAAGCCCGCGGCCCCGGCCTCCACGCCCTTGACCACGTACTCGTCGGTGTCGAAGGTGGTGAGGATGACGACGCGGCAGTCCGCCCCGGAGGAGACGAGGGAGCGCGTGGCGCTCAGCCCGTCCGTGCCGGGCATCTGGACGTCCATGAGCAGGACGTCGACGGGGTCGGAGTGCTGCCTGGCGAGGGCCTGGGCCCCGTCGCCCGCCTCCCAGGCCACGGTCAGGTCCGGCTGGGAGTCGATGACCATCGCCATGCCCGCCGTGAACAGCACCTGGTCGTCGGCCAGCCCCACGCGGATCACGCCTCCTCCCAGGGGACCACCGCGCGCACCCGCCAGGTGCCGGTGGCGTCGTCGGCGCCGACCTCCAGGGTGCCGCCGTGCAGGCCCACGCGCTCGCGCATGCCGACCAGGCCGTGGCCGGGGCCCCGCCGAGCGCCGCCCGGAACCGTCCCGACGGCGGAGGGCGACTTGGCGGCGGAGTGCCTCCCGGTATCAGAGGGCCTTCCGGGGCCGCAGGAACCCGCGGGCGCCGAGGGGCCCGAAGTGTCCGCGAACACCGGGGGACCCGAGCGGCCCGTGGGAGGGACGCCCTTGGGTACGGAGAGGGCCGTGGGCATGGAGAGGCCCGCGAACACCGGGGGAGCCGAGGGGCCTCCAGACGCGGACGTACCCGCGGATTCCGAGCGGCCTGAGGGGCCCGCGGGTGTGGTGAGGGCCGCGGGTGCGGCCTCGCGGACGGAGTTGGCCACGTCGATCCCGACCCGCCCGGGCGACCACGTCAGCTCGACCCGCACGGCGGCGGGTCCCCCGTGCTTGAGCGCGTTGGCCAGCGACTCCTGCACCACGCGGTAGACCGTCAGGGACGCGGTCGTCGGCAGGGTCGCCGGGGCGCCGGTGTCCGCCCGGCCGCCGCGCGGGGCGGCCGGGGACCCGTGCTGGACCAGGCGGATCCGCAGACCGGCGCGGCGGTACTCCTCCACGAGGCCGGATAGATCGCCGACCCCGGGGGCCGGCGAGGCCCCGCGCTCCTCGCCGTCGCGCAGGACGCCCAGGAGCTGGTGCAGTTCCGCCGCCGACTCGCGTCCCACCTGGGCGACGGTGGCCAGGGCGGCCACCGCGCGCTCCGGGGCGGCCTTCGCGGCGTAGCGGCCGCCGTCGGCCTGGGCGACGATGACGTTCAGCGAGTGCGCGAGGATGTCGTGCATCTCCCGGGCGATGCGGGTCCGCTCGTCGAGCGCGGCCAGGCGCACCTCCTGCTCCCGCTGGGTCTCCAGCAGCCGGGCGTGCTCCACGACGCGGGCGAACTCCTCGCGGTTGCGCCTGCGGAACGCTCCGAGCAGGGAGAACAGGGCGACCGCCGTCCACGCCGAGAAGACGCTGTTGAGGCGCAGCTCCAGGTCCGGGGAGAGGTTGTCCGGCGGGATGGAGAGGACGGCCCAGGCCGCCCCGGTCAGGAGCAGGACGAGGCCGACGGCGCGCCACGGGCGCGGGAGTTCGGCCTGCGCCGTGTAGGAGGCGACCAGGGCGCAGATACCCACCGGAGCAGTGAGCTGGTCGAACCAGAGGATGTGGAACGCCAGCAGGAACCCCAGTACCGCCAGGCACGCAAGCGGGCGGACGCGGCGCAGGGCCAGGGCGGCGCAGCACGCGGTGGCCAGCACGAGGTAGACCCACGACTCGGCGGTGTCGAAGCTGGTCCTCGGCCAGGTCGCCATCGACATGGCGAACCAGACGACGGCCCAGAGCGCGTCCACGGCGAGCACGTGGCCGCGGGCCCACAGCGTCACGCGGTCCAGGAGGGAGCGTGGGGACAGGTCGGGCATTCCCCCAGGATAGGAACGCGCGGGCCGGAGGGCCTCGTGCCACGGCATGAGACCGGGGCGTCCGAAAGGCGGTCCCGTGGCCCCCGGATGCCGCCGAAGGGCAGGTCACGGGGCATGGCGTGTCCACGGGCCCGCTCCCGGAGGGCGCCTATCCTGGGGAGCGCCCGCGACGCGGCGGGCGCACTCCACCCAGGGAAGCGAGACATGAACGTACTGCTCACCGGCGGTGCCGGGTACATCGGCTCCCACACGGCGGTCGAACTCCTCGAAGCCGGGCACGAGGTCGTGGTCGTGGACCTCCTCTCCAACAGCCACGAGGAGGCCCTGCGCCGCGTCGAGCGCATCACCGGGCGCACCGTCGCCTTCCACCGGGCCGACTGCGCCGACCCCGAGGCGATGCGCCGGGTCTTCGCCGAGCACCGCGTCGACGCCGTCATCCACATGGCCGGGCTCAAGGCCGTGGGGGAGTCGGTGGAGCAGCCTCTGCGCTACTACCGCAACAACATGGACGCCCTGTTCACGCTCATCGAGGTCATGGACGAGCACGGCGTGCGCGACCTGGTGTTCAGCTCCTCGGCCACCGTCTACGGCGACCCCGAGCAGGTGCCGATCACCGAGGACAGCGCCCTGTCCGCCACCAACCCCTACGGCGCCACCAAGCTGTTCGCCGAGCGCGTCCTCCAGGACACGGCCGCCGCCGACCCGCGCTGGCGGATCACCGCCCTGCGCTACTTCAACCCCATCGGCGCCCACCCCAGCGGCCTGATCGGCGAGGACCCCCAGGGCGTTCCCAACAACCTCTTCCCCTACGTCGCGCAGGTCGCCGCGGGCCGCCGCGAGCGGCTGAACGTGTTCGGCGACGACTACGACACCCCCGACGGCACCGGCGTACGCGACTACCTGCACGTGGTGGACCTGGCCCAGGGGCACATGGCCGCCGTGGAACACCTCGCCGACGCGCCCGGGTACCGCGTCTACAACCTGGGCACCGGGCAGGGCACCTCCGTCCTGGAGGGCCTGCGCGCCTTCGAACGCGCCACCGGCGCGGCCGTCCCGTACGCCGTGGTCGACCGCCGCCCCGGCGACATCGCCGTGTGCTACGCCGACCCCTCGGCCGCCGCCCGCGACCTGGGCTGGAAGGCCGTGCGCACGGTGGACGACGCCTGCCGCGACGCGTGGCGCTGGCAGTCGGCCAACCCCGCTGGCTTCACCGCCTGAGCTCCGGGAAACCCTCCCGGCGGCCCCGTCGCGCGAGCTGAGCCGGACCGCACACGCGCGCGGGGCCTCCCGGGCGTGTGCAACGCCCAGGGCGTGTTCGGTGGGTGTCGCCCGTCGCGAGCGGCGCATCCAGTGCGGCTATCGCAAGGCCGAAGAAGGAGTCAGGGTGGGGTCCTGTCGACTGATGAGAACGCCGCGAGAGTTGTGCTGGGGCGTCGCGCAGCAGGGCAGATGCCCGCCGAACACGCCCTAGACTGGGCGGACATCCCTGTACTTCCTGCGGAAGGTCCTCCGTCGTGTCCGTTGGTGCTGAGAGCACGTTCGACACCGTTCTCGTCGTCGACTTCGGCGCGCAGTACGCGCAGCTGATCGCACGCCGGGTCCGCGAATGCCACGTGCACAGTGAGATCGTGCCCTCGACCATGCCCGTCGAGGAGATGCTCGCCAAGAAACCCAAGGCCATCATCCTCTCCGGCGGACCGTCGTCGGTCTACGCCGAGGGGGCCCCGAACCTGGGCCCCGAGCTGTTCGAGACCGGGGTGCCCACCTTCGGTATCTGCTACGGCTTCCAGGCGATGACCCGGGCCCTGGGCGGCACCGTCGCCAGGACCGACCTCAGTGAGTTCGGCCGCACCGAGCTGTCGGCGGTCACCGACTCCCTGCTGTTCGCCGGGATGCCCGCCGAGCAGCTGGTCTGGATGTCGCACGGCGACTCGGTGGTGGAGGCCCCCGAGGGCTTCGCCACGACCGCCAGCACCGCGGGGGCCCCGGTCGCCGCGTTCGAGCACACCGGCCGCAACCTCTTCGGCGTCCAGTTCCACCCCGAGGTCCTGCACACCGAGCACGGCCAGGAGGTGCTGCGCCGCTTCCTGTACGAGGGCGCCGGGTGCCGCCCCACCTGGACGATGGTCAACATCGTCGAGGAGCAGCTGGAGCGCATCCGCGAGGACATCGGCGACAAGCGCGTCATCTGCGCGCTGAGCGGCGGCGTGGACTCCGCGGTGGCCGGCGCGCTGGTGCAGCGCGCCGTCGGCGACCAGCTGACCTGCGTCTTCGTGGACCACGGCCTGCTGCGCAAGGGCGAGGCCGAGCAGGTGGAGAAGGACTTCGTCGCGATCACGGGCGCCAAGCTCAAGGTCGTGGACGCCGAGGAGCGGTTCCTGTCCGCCCTCGCGGGGGTCTCCGACCCCGAAGAGAAGCGCAAGATCATCGGCCGCGAGTTCATCCGCGTGTTCGAGCAGGCGGCCCGCGAGGTCGTCGCCGAGAGCGGCGAGACCGGCGCCGAGGTCGAGTTCCTGGTGCAGGGCACCCTCTACCCCGACGTGGTGGAGTCCGGCGGCGGTACCGGGACCGCCAACATCAAGTCCCACCACAACGTGGGCGGCCTGCCCGACGACCTCCAGTTCACGCTGGTGGAACCGCTGCGCGAGCTGTTCAAGGACGAGGTGCGCAAGGTCGGCGAGGAGCTGGGCCTGCCCGCCGAGATGGTCTGGCGCCAGCCCTTCCCCGGCCCCGGCCTGGGCATCCGCATCATCGGCGAGGTCACCCGCGAACGCCTGGAGATCCTGCGCGAGGCCGACGCGATCGCCCGCGAGGAGCTGACCCGCGCCGGACTCGACCGCGACATCTGGCAGTGCCCGGTGGTGCTGCTCGCCGACGTGCGGTCGGTGGGCGTGCAGGGCGACGGGCGCACCTACGGCCACCCGGTCGTGCTGCGCCCGGTCAGCAGCGAGGACGCCATGACCGCCGACTGGTCGCGCGTGCCCTACGACGTGCTGGCCAGGATCTCCAACCGCATCACCAACGAGGTGCGCGAGATCAACCGGGTGGCGCTGGACGTGACCAGCAAGCCCCCGGGCACCATCGAGTGGGAGTAGCCCCCTCGGGGGAGTGAACCCGGAGGGCGGGCCCCCGAGGAGACGGACGGGCCCGGGGTGACGACGCGTCGTCACCCCGGGCCCGTCCGTCCGTCTTCGCGGCGCCGTTCCGGGCACCGGTCGTCCACAGGCGCGAACCGGGGGTGGCGGAGCGGGGCGCCGGTGCGGTGTCCTGGATACAGGGGGGCTCCCCACCCCGGCGGCACGGTGCTGCCCCGCGACAGGCGCGGCCCGACCCCGGTCCGGGGCTCAGTCCACGATGTGCTCGATGTTGATCTCCGTGGCCTCCGCGCCCGTCCGGTGGTTGAGCACCAGCGTGCGCGGGTCCATGTCGTCGCGGAGTATGAACACCAGCTCGCCCCCGGCGGCGACCCCGGGACTGATCCCGGCCGGGTCCCACAGCGGGGCCTCGACCTCGCGCACGGACGGCGCCTGGGCGTTGACGGGCTCCCCGCTGGTCGTCAACTGCTGCGCCGTGTGCTCGAACCTCACCAGTTCGTCGCTGACGTTGAACAGCTCCAGGTCCACCACGCAGTACTGGCCGGTCGAGGGCAGCTCCGAGCGGATGTTGTGCTCGGTCAGGCCGCAGCTGACGCCGCGGATCCGGTACTCGACCATCCGGTCGGCCGAGGCGCCCGACATCCCGCTGGGCACCTCGCCGGGCGCCTCCTCCTCGTCGGCGCCGCCGGGGGACTCGTCGCCGGGCGCGGGCTCCTGCGGTTCCTGGGCGGCGCCCGTCTGCTCGGAGGAGTCCCCCTGGGAGTCGCCGTCCCCGAAGAGCGACCAGTCGCTGAGGTTGGTCAGCACGGTCGCCATGACGATCAGGGCCGCCAGCAGCGCCACGGCGCCCAGCACCAGGGCCACGACCGTCCCCTTGCGCCTGTTGGGCGCGGCGGGCTGGTGCGGTGGCGGCGGCACCGGCGGAACGTAGGGCTGCGGACCCCGGCGGCCCGTCTGCTGGTCGGCCGGGGGGACCATCGGGATCGGCCCGGTGGAGGCCGGGTGCGGCGCCTGGGCGGGGCCGGGCACGGGCCGGGACTGCTGCACCGGGCCGCCCTGGGGCTGCCCGCCCGGAGCCTGGACCCCGGGGGCCTGGTGCACCTGCTGCGCCTGGCCCCCCGGCGGGGGACCGGCCGGATGGCCCGGCGGCGGTCCCTGCGGGCGCGGGTAGTTGCCCGTCTGGTGCACGGGCGGGGGCATGGGCGCGGGCGGTGCGCCCTGGTACTGGCCTGGCGCCGGGTGCCGCATGCCCGCCATGGTCTGGTGCGGCCCCTGCTGGGGGTGGGGCATGCCGTGCGGGGGCATCGGGGGCAGGTTGGGCCGCCACGACTGGTGCAGCGCGTGGGACACCATGTCGTTGGGGTTGCTGTTGTCCTCGCCGCCCGCCAGCTCCAACAGCAGGTCCTGGGCGGTGGGGCGGCGGCCCGGCTCCTTGGCCAGCGCGCGCGTCACCAGGCGGTCCAGGGGACTGATCAGGTTGCCGATCTGGGGTTCGGCGAACAGCACCCGCTTGCCCAGCGTCATGGCGTCGCCGTTGCCGAAGGGGTGGGTGCCGTTCCCGGCGAAGGCCACTAGGCAGCCCCAGGCGAAGATGTCCGCCGAGGTGGTGACCTTCTCCTCCAGCAGCTGCTCGGGCGCCATCCAGCCGGGGCTGCCCATGACGATGCCGGTCTGGGTGTGGTTGGTGGCGGTGTTCATCGCGCGGGCGATGCCGAAGTCGATCACCCGGGGCCCCGAGAGCGACAGCAGCACGTTGGCGGGCTTGAGGTCGCGGTGGACCAGCCCGGTGCGGTGGATGGCGGCCAGGGCGGCCGCCACGCCCAGCGCGAAGCCGTGCAGCGTCGAGGAGTCCAGCGGACCGTTCTCGGCGATGTGCTCGGCCAGGGCGGTGCCCGCGATGTACTCGGTGACCATGTAGGGACGGTTCTCGAACGTCCCGTGGTCGAGCACCTTGGCGGTGCAGAAGGAGGCGACCTTGCGGGCGTTCTCCATCTCGTCGCGAAAGCGCGCCCGCGTCGCCTCGTCGAAGGCGAGCTCCGGGCGGATGACCTTGATGGCTACCTGGTTGTTGCGCTCGGGCGTGCTGCCCAGGTAGACGGTTCCCATGCCGCCGCTACCCAGCTTCCCGGACAGCACGTAGGGACCGATGGTGGCCGGATCCCCGGCGGCCAGCGGTTCCAGGTTCTTCGGGAGCCCATCCGACGGCAAGCGACCCTCCCCGACGGTGTCCAAACTCCGCCTTGCCCCAAGGTAGCGGTGTTTGTGCCCGGATTCCCACTCACGGGCCTGATCGGGCCGTTCTGGGGGCGGGCGGAAACTGACATGACAGTGGTGACGATCCCCGAACCGCGTCCGAGGTTCCCGTTTTCCTCTGACGGCTTACGCGCCGACGGGAGGCGGTGAACACACCGGAGCCCCCGGAGGGCACTGTGTTCACGCAAGGTGGGGGTTCCTTTACGATTGGGGACTCGTGACCGTTAATACCACCGTAACCGTGCGGGTCCCCGCGAAGGTGAACCTCCAGTTGGCGGTGGGGCCCAGACGTGAGGACGGGTTCCACGACCTCGTCAACGTGTTCCACGCCGTCTCGCTGTTCGATGAGGTTACCGTCCAGGCGGCTTCCTCGCGCCGACCGAGCCCGCCCGGCGGTGTCGGATCGGCCGCCGAAGCCTTCGCCGGACTGACCGCGGGCGGCGCGCTGGGGTCCCACCTGTCCCGGGTGCCCCTGGACGGGTCCAACCTGGCCGCGCGCGCGGTGACCCTGCTGGCGGAGCGGACCGGCCGGGGCCTTCCCGTCACGGTCCACCTGGACAAGAACATCCCGGTGGCGGGCGGCATGGCCGGGGGCAGCGCGGACGCCGCGGCCGCCCTGCTGGCCTGCGACCGCCTGTGGGGCTGCGGCCTGCCGCTGGAGGAACTGCTCGGGTACGCGGCCGACCTGGGCAGCGACGTCCCCTTCGCGCTGCTGGGCGCCACCGCGGTGGGCATGGGGCGCGGGGAGATCCTGCGGCCGATGACCAGTCCGGGAAGGTTCCGCTGGGTCTTCGCCCTGTCGCCGCACGGCCTGTCCACGGCCAGCGTGTTCGCCGAGTACGACCGCATCCGCCCGGACGCCCCCGAGCCCCTGCTGGACCGGGGGCTGGCCGACGCGCTCGTCGGCGGCGACCCGGCGGCTCTGGGCGCCGCGCTGACCAACGACCTCCAGGAGGCCGCGCTCTCGCTGCTGCCCGAGCTGGAGCGCACCCTCAAGACCGGCGCCGGTGCGGGGGCGCTGGGCTCCCTGGTGTCGGGGTCCGGTCCGACCTGCGCCTTCCTGGTCGGCGGCGGCGACGAGCGGGAGTCGGTCGTCGCGGAGCGGGAGGCCGCGGTGGTGGCGGCGCTGGAGGGCAGCGGGCTGTGCGAACAGGTCGTGACGGCGTACGGGGACGTCCCCGGGGCCACCGTCCTGTGACGTAAATCACTCCCGACTTTCCTGGTCGGAGGCGGCGCGCGCCATTTGACCTCAATCATTGTTGAGGTTCAACACTGGTGAACATGACCACCGCAACCGCTCTCTCGCGCTACGCCGACCTACCAGCCCTCATCGGACTCATGGAGGGTGACGAGAAGCACAACGGAGCCTCCCACTCGACACTCGACATCGTGTGGGTGCTCTACGACCGTGTGCTGTCCGTCACCCCCGAGACCGCCGACGACCCGGCACGGGACCGGTTCCTGCTCTCCAAGGGGCACGGCCCCGCCGCCTTCTACGCCGTGCTCGCGGCCAAGGGCTTCCTGGACGTGCCGACGCTGCGCGGCTGGACCGCCTTCGACTCACCGCTCGGCCACCACCCGGACCGGCTGCTCGTGCCGGGCGCGGAGATCGGCAGCGGGTCGCTCGGCCACGGGCTGCCCCTGGGCCTGGGCAGCGCGCTCGGCCTGCGCGCCCAGGGGGTCCGCCGCTCCGACGGGAGCGAACCCCGCGTCGTGGTGCTCGTCGGCGACGGCGAACTCGACGAGGGCAGCAACCACGAGGCCATCGCCGTCGCCGGACGGCTCGGCGTGGACAACCTCACCGTCGTCGCCGTGGACAACGCCTCCGCCAGCCACGGGTGGCCGGGCGGGATCGGCGCCCGCTTCGAGATCGAGGGCTGGGAGGCCCGCGACGTCTCCGGCCGCGACCACGACGCCCTGTACGGGGCGCTCACCCGGCCCCACCCCGGACGGCCGCTGGCCGTCGTCGCCCGCGTCCGCTCCTAGGAGGACCCCATGCGTGACACCTTCGCCGCCACCGTCAGCCGCGCCATGGACACCGACCCCCGCCTGACCGTCGTCCTGGCCGCCGTCTCCACGGGCATGTTCCGCGGAGCCGCCGCCCGCCACCCCGGCCGTGTGATCGACATGGGCATCCGGGAGCAGGCCATGATCGGCGTGGCCGGGGGACTGGCCCTGACCGGGATGCGCCCGGTCGTGCACAGCTACGCGCCGTTCCTGGTGGAGCGGCCCTTCGAACAGATCAAACTGGACCTGGGCCACCAGGGAGTGGGCGCCGTCCTGGTGAGCATCGGCGGCTCCTACGACGCCGCGGAGGAGGGGCGCACCCACCAGGCACCCGGCGACGTGGCGCTGCTGGACACCCTGCCGGGGTGGACCGTGTACGCGCCGGGGCACCCCGACGAGGTGCGCGCCGCCCTGGAGGCCGCCCTGCCCGGCCAGGACCGCGTGTACGTGCGCCTGTCGGGGACCTCCAACCGCGCGGCGATGCCGTTGGACGGACGCCTCAGCGTGGTGCGCACGGGCTCGCCGCGCTCGGCCGGGGTGGTGGTGGCGGTCGGGCCGATGCTGGACCGGGTGCTGGAGGCCACCGCAGACCTGGACGTGACGGTCGCCTACACGGCCACCGTGCGCCCCTTCGACCGCGAGGGGCTGAGCGCGCTCGTCGGCGCGGCGGGCAACGCCGACGTGCTGGTGGTGGAGCCCTACCTGAGCGGGACCTCGGCGCACGAGGTCGCCGCGGCGCTGGCCGACCGGCGCCACCGCCACCTGGGCCTGGGCGTGGCACGGGACCGCGAGGTGCGCGCCTACGGAACCCCGGCGCAGCACGCCCAGGCGCACGGGCTGGACACCGAGGGCGTCGCCAAGTCCGCCCGGGCCTTCTTCCTCGTGTGACCCGCTCGCCGGTGTGACCGGTCTTCCCGTGCGACCCGGCCGCCGGTGCGGCCCGCCTCCCGCGTCGGGCCCGCGCGCACGAAGGCGCGGACCACCGGCGCGCGGGCCGGCGGTCCACGCCCTCCGGCCCGCCCGACGGTGCGGGCCCCGCGTCCCGGCTCCCGCCTCCGCGGCGGGCGGGACGATCACCCGGACCCGCCCGGGGCCCTGCGTGGTGCGGCCCCGGGCGCCTCCTCTACTTGACGGCGCCCATCGACAGGCCGCGCACCAGCTGGCGCTGGGCCGCCCAGCCCACCACCACGATGGGCAGCGACGCCATGACGGCGGCCGCCGCCAGCTGCGCCACGAACAGTCCCTCGCTCGTGATGAAGCCGGTCAGGAACACCGGGACGGTCGCGGCCCGGGCGGCGGTCAGGTTGACGGCGAAGAAGAACTCGTTCCAGGCGAAGATCATGCAGATCAGCGCGGTCGCCGCGATGCCCGGGGCCATCACCGGCATCATCACCGACCACAGCACGCGCGCCAGCCCGGCTCCCTCCACCCGGGCCGCCTCCACGATCGCCTTGGGCACCTCCAGGAAGAACGACCGCAGCATCCACACCGCGATGGGCAGGTTCATCGCCGTGTACAGCACCACCAGGGTCCACACGTTGTCCAGCATGGACAGGTGCGCGGCGGCGACGTAGATCGGCACCACGACCGCCACCACCGGCAGCATCTTCGTCGAGATGAAGAAGAACAGCACGTCCTGGGTCCGCTTGACCGGGGCCACCGACAGCGCGTAGGCGGCGGGCAGCCCGAGCAGCAGCACCAGGAGCGTGGACGCCAGGGTGGCGATCGCCGAGTTGCCCAGGTACGGCACGAAGTCCGCGCCCAGGACGGTGGTGAACCGGTCCAGCGTCGGCTGGAAGAAGAGCGTCGGCGGGTCGGTCGCGGCCTGGTTCTCCTCCTTGAACGCGGTCAGCACCAGCCACAGCACCGGGAACACGAACACCAGTCCCACGGCCCACGTGAACACGGTCAGGGCGGCGCTCCCCAGCCGGGCCCGGGAGCGGCCGACCGCGCGCGGCGCGCGTGCGGCGACGGCGCCGCCCGCGGGTCGTTCGGGGGCTCGGGCGGTCACGATGTCGCCTCCTGTGCGTTCATGAACGTGCGGAAGATCAGCCGCAGGGCCAGCGTCGCCACGATGATGGTGCCGACCACCACCACGACGCCCATGGCCGCGGACTGGCCGATGTCGAACCCGAGGAAGGTCCGCTGGTAGACGTAGAAGGGCAGGTTGGAGCTGGCGGTGCCCGGCCCGCCCTGGGTCATCATGTAGATGGTGTCGAAGGTGTTGACCACGTAGACCGACCCCAGCAGCACGCCCAGCTCGATGTAGCGGCGCAGGTGCGGCAGGGTGATCCAGGCGAACATCTGCCACCGGGACGCGCCGTCGACCTGGCCCGCCTCCAGCACGTCGGAGCCCTGGCTCTGGAGCCCCGCCAGCACCAGCAGCATCATGAACGGCGTCCACTGCCAGACCAGCGCGGCCACCACGGAGAACACGGGCGCCTGGGAGACCCAGTCGAACGACTCGACTCCGAACGGCGACAGCACGAAGTTCACCAGGCCGAACACCGGCTCCAGCATGATGTGCTTCCACAGCAGCGCCGTGGCCACCGGCAGGATCAGGAACGGGGTGATGACGAGCGTGCGCACCACGCCGCGCCCCCTGAACTTCCGGTCCAGCAGCAGCGCGAGCCCGATGCCCAGCAGCATCGCCACCACCACGCAGGAGGCGGTGATCAGCACCGTGTTCGCCGCCGCGCCCAGGAACTGCCGGTCGGTGAAGACCGCCGCGTAGTTGGCCAGGCCCACCCACGCCTGGGAGTCGGGCCGCAACAGGTTCCACGAGCGCAGCGAGTACACGACCGTCGCCAGGAACGGCAGCTGCGTGACGACCAGCATGAACACCAGGGCGGGCAGGAGCGGGGCCCGGCGGGCCCATCCGCCCCCGCCGCGGCTCCGTCTCGGCCGCTCGGGCGGCGTCGCCGCCGCGGGCGCCTCGCGCGCGGGCGCGGTCACAGCGCTCATCGGTCGTCCTCCCTGTAGGTCCCACCGACGACCTCGGCGTACTCCTGGCTCTGTTCGAGCGCCTGCTCGACGGTGATCTGCCCGGCTACGGCCGCGCTCAGCTGCTGGCTGACCCGGGTGCCCAGGTCCTGGAACTCGGGGATGGCGAGGAAGCCGATGCCCTCGTAGGGGACCGGGCGCGTGCCCGGGTCCCCGGGGTCCGCCTCCTGGATGCCCTGGAGCATGGGCTCGGCGTAGGCCCGGGCGACCTCCCGGTACTCGGGGACCTCGAACGTGGAGAGCCGGTTGCCGGGCGGCACCCGTTGCCAGCCGTACTCCTCGGCGACGGTGCGCACGTAGTCCTTGTCGGTCATCCACTCCAGGAACGCCCACGCCTCCTCCTTGTGCTCGGAGGTGGAGGGGATGCCCAGCGCCCAGGTGTAGAGCCAGCCGCCGTAGTCGGTCTCGGCCACCGGCGCCGCGGCGTAGCCGTTGAGTCCGGCCACAGTCGCCGAGTCCGGGTCCTCGATGGTGCTGACCATGGAGGTGGAGTCGTAGAACATGGCCGCCCGGCCCTGGGAGTAGCGGTTCAGGCAGTCCCCGAACCCGCTGTTGGCCGCGCCCGGCTGGCCGTGCTCGCGCGCCAGGCCCACGTAGAACTCGGCGGCGCGCCGGAACTCGGGGGAGTCGATCTCGGCGTTCCAGTCCTCGTCGTACCAGCGCCCGCCGAAGGTGTTCAGGACGCTGTTGAAGGGGCTCAGCACCTCGCCCCAGCCCGCGAGGCCGCGCAGACAGATCCCCGAGACCCCCGGCTCCACGCCGTCGAGCTCGGCGGCCAGGTCCGCCACCTCCTCCCAGGTGGGGTTGGGCGGCATCTCCACCCCGGCCTGCTCGAACAGGTCCTCGCGGTAGGCGAGGAAGGAGGACTCGCCGTAGAAGGGCACCGAGTACATGTCGCCCTCGTGGGACAGGTCCTCCCTGATGGAGGGGATGAAGTCCTCGTGGTCGTAGCCCTCGGCGGCGTCGATGGAGGGTTGCAGGTTCTCCAGCCAGCCGTACTCGGCCCACTGGCGGGTCTCGTAGTTGCTGATCATGACGACGTCGAACTCGCCCCCGCCGGTGGCCACGGAGGTGGTGATCTTGGCGCGGGCCTCGTTCTCGGGCAGGGACACGAAGTCGAGCGCGATGCCGGGGTGCTCCGCGCGGAACCGCGACTCCAGGGAGATCGCGTCCTGCATCTGCGGGTTGGACACGATCGCGACGGTCAGCCGGACGGCGCCGTCATCGGAGGAGAGGGCGCCCGTCCCGGCGCACCCGGTGAGCAGCAGCCCGCAGGCGGCGACGGCGGACGCCCGGACGGCGTAGGTGGTGTGCACTTCGCTGCCTTCCCGGGTCAGGCGGTCTCGTCGGGGACGACCTGGACCTTCACCCCGGTGCCCGCGCGCATCATGGCCAGCGCCTCGGGGAACTTCTCCAGGGGCAGGGCGTCGGTGAGCAGCGGCGCGGTGCGCACGGCGCCGCTGCTGATGAGGTCCACGGCCGCCCCGTAGCTGTTGAGCACGGCCATGGAGCCCACGACGGTGATCTCGTCGTTGTAGATCCGAAACGGCGACAGCGCCACGCGGGCCGCCTCGTCGGCGACCCCGAAGACCAGCAGGCGCCCTCCCCGCCGCAGCGAGTCGAAGGCCGCCTCGATGGCGGAGGGCGCGCCCGTGACGTCCACCGCGGCGTCGAAGCGCTCGTCGCCCAGCTCGGACGTGTCCGTCGCGGTGGCGGCGGCGCCGAGGTCGGTCGCGATGGCCAGGCGGCGGGTGTTGCGGTCCACCACGGTCACGCGGGCGCCGGAGTTCTGCAACAGCTGCTGGAGGAGCAGGCCCATGGTCCCGGCGCCCACCACCAGGAAGCGCTCGCCGGTCTCCACCCCGATGCGCCGGACACCGTGAACGGCGCACGAGAGCGGCTCGACCAGGGCGCCCTCGCGCATGCTCACCGAGTCGGGCAGGCGGTAGCAGTTGGCGGCGGGGACGGCCACGTACTCGGCGAACGCGCCGTCCACGGTGTCGCCGATCGCGCCCCAGTTGGCGCACAGGTTGCCCCGTCCGGCGCGGCAGTACTCGCAGTGCCCGCAGAACAGGGAGGGGTCCACGGCCACCCGGTCGCCGGGGCGCAGGTCCCCCGGGGCGTTCTCGCCGACGGCCGTGACCGTTCCGGCGAACTCGTGCCCGGGCACCAGCGGGTAGGGGCTGGGCGGGAACTCCCCGTCGGCGATGTGCAGGTCCGTTCCGCAGATCCCGCAGGCGCCGACCCGGACCACCACGCCGTCGGCGGCGGGGTGCGGGTCGGGGCGGTCCCCCACGGTGACGGAGCCCGGTTCGGTGATGATGGCGGCACGCACGGTTGGGAACCTCCCGTTGAACGCTCATGTGAGCGGTGTGGGTCACATATGTTTCGAACATTGAACGCCCATCGGAAACGCGCTGTCAATGGATCCGGCACATTCGAGTACACTCCTGCACGTATGAGCGATCAGCGTGGTGAGGTTCAGGAGACGGCCCCCAGCGGCCCCGCGGAGATGGTGCGGCTCGCCGCCATCGCCCGCAGGTTCTACCTGGACGGGCGGTCCAAGGTGGAGATCGCCGAGGAGTTCGGCCTGAGCAGGTTCAAGGTCGCCCGGGACCTGGAGACCGCCCGCAGCAGCGGGATCGTGCGCATCGACATCCGCCTGCCCGCCCGGCTGGACGGGGAGCTGTCCGAGCGCATGCGCGCGGCCTTCGGCCTGCGCCGGGCGATCGTCGTGGACGCCCTGGACGACCCGCGGGACACGCGCCGGGCGCTGGGGTCGGTGGCGGCGCGGCTGCTGTCGGAGATCGTGCGGCCCGACGAGGTGCTGGGGCTGGCCTGGAGCAGGTCGCTCCAGCTGATGGGCCTGGACATGGTGGACCTGCCGCGCTGCACGGTGGTGCAGCTCAACGGCGTGCTGTCCGAGCAGGCGGAGGGCGGCGGATCGGTCGAGACGGTGCGCCGGGCGGCCGCGCTCTCGGGCGGACCGGCGTACCCCATCTACGCGCCGCTCATCCTGCCGGACGCCGCCACGGCGGCGACGCTGCGGGCCGACCCGGGCATCGCCTCAGCGTTCGCGCACTTCGACCGCCTCACGACGGCCGTGGTGGCCATCGGGGGCTGGGACGAGCGCAACTCGACCGTCTTCCAGGCGCTGGACCCGGACTCGCGGGCCAGGTACACCGCGCTGGGCGTGTGCGCGGAGATGTCCGCCCAGCTGTTCGACGCCGACGGCCGGCAGGTGCACTCCGACCTGGACGAGAGGGTCATCAGCGTCCGGGCGGACCAGCTGCGCCGGGTGCCCGAGGTGGTGGCGGTCGCCGGCGCCGGGGACGAGGCCAAGGCCAGGGCGATCGGCGCCGCGCTGCGCAGCGGCCTGGTGTCCACGCTGGTGACGGACGACGCCGTGGCCCGGCTGCTGCTCGACGAGGAGCCGACGGGGCGGGAGTGAGACACCGGTCGCCGCCCCGGGGGAGCGGCGGCGGGCGCGGGGACGGGGCTTGGGTGACGCCGCGTGCCCGGCGCCTCCGCCCGTCCGGGGCCGCCCTCCCGCCCCGGAGCCGTCCGGGGGAGCGGCGGCGGTCAGCGCACCACGGCACTGCCGCCACAATGGATAGCGATGAATCTGGTCAATCTTCAGGACGTGTCCCTGGCCTACGGGCCGCTCGTACTCCTCGACAAGGTGTCGCTCGGCGTCGACGAGGGTGAGCGCATCGGCGTCGTCGGCCGCAACGGCGGCGGCAAGTCCACGCTCATCTCCGTGCTCTCGGGCATCACCCGGCCCGACTCCGGGCGGGTGGTGCACAACCGCGGGCTGCGCATCGGCTTCCTGCACCAGCGCGACACCTTCCCCGACTCCACGGTCGGGGAGTTCGTCCTGGGCGACCGGGCCGAGCACGAGTGGGCGGGCGACGCCCGCGTCCGCGACATCCTGCGCGGACTCCTCGGCGGCTGGGCCCTGGACACCCCCATGAGCGGCCTGTCCGGCGGCGAGCGCCGCCGCTCCGGCCTGGCCCGGCTCCTGGTGGGCGACCACGACCTCATCGTGCTCGACGAGCCCACCAACCACCTCGACATCGAGGGCATCGCCTGGCTCGCCGAGCACCTGCGCGCCCGTCCCGAGGCGCTCGTGGTCGTCACCCACGACCGCTGGTTCCTGGACGCCGTCACCACCCGCACCTGGGAGGTCGGACGCGGCGCGGTCGAGCGCTACGAGGGCGGTTACGCCGCCTACGTCCTGGCCAAGGCCGAGCGCGAGCGCCAGGCGGCCGCCGCCGAGGAGCGCCGCCAGAACCTCATGCGCAAGGAGCTGGCCTGGCTGCGCCGCGGCGCCCCGGCCCGCACCTCCAAGCCCAAGTTCCGCATCGAGGCGGCCAACCAGCTCATCGCCGACGAGCCGCCGCCCCGCGACACCGTCGAACTGGTCAAGTTCGCCAGCTCCCGGCTCGGCAAGACCGTCATCGACCTCAAGAACGTGTCCGCGTCCGTCCCCGACCGGACCCTGCTCGACCACCTCACCTGGCAGCTGGGCCCCGGCGACCGGGTCGGCCTGGTCGGGGTCAACGGCGCGGGCAAGTCCACCCTGCTCAGGATCCTGGCCGGGGAACGCGAGCCCGACTCCGGCAGCGTGCGCACCGGCCGGACCGTCAAGCTCGCCCACCTGTCCCAGAACGTCGCCGAACTCGACCCCGCCGCCCGCCCCCTCCAGGCGGTCATGGACGTGCGCGAGCACGTCACCATCGGCAAGCGCGACTACACCGCCAGCCAGATGCTGGAGCGGTTCGGGTTCCGCGGGGAGCGCCAGTGGACCCCGATCGGCGACCTGTCCGGCGGTGAGCGCCGCCGCCTCCAGCTGCTGCGGCTGCTCATGGACGAGCCCAACGTGCTGCTGCTGGACGAGCCCACCAACGACCTGGACATCGAGACGCTCACCGAGCTGGAGGACCTGCTCGACGGCTGGCCCGGCTCCCTGGTGCTGGTCAGCCACGACCGCTACTTCCTGGAGCGCATCACCGACCGCGTGCTGGCCCTGATGGGCGACGGCGGCCTGGCCTTCCTGCCCGGCGGCGTGGACGAGTACCTCCAGCGCCGCGCGGCCAGCGCGGGCGAGGCCACCGTGCCGCTGGGCGCCTCCGAGGCCGCCGCGGCCCAGGCCCCGGCGGAGCAGCCCGCGGTGTCGGCGGCCGAGCGGCGCGCCGCGCAGAAGGAGATGCAGCGCGTCGAGCGGCGCATGGACCGCATCGCCAAGCGCGAGGCGGAGCTGCACGAGCTGATGGCCGCCGCGGCCGAGGACTACACCCGGCTCGCCGAACTCGACGCGGAGGCCAAGGCCCTGGCCGTCGAGCGCGGGGAGCTGGAGGAGGTCTGGCTGGAGCAGGCCGAACTCGTCGGGGAGTGAGGCCGCGGCGCGGCTGACCGCGAAGGACGCCCGGCCGGAGCACTCCGGCCGGGCGTCCGGCTCGGAGAGGCGGTACGGCTGGACCGGGGCCCCTTCCTGAGAAAGAATCCGAGCCACGGCGGCGTGCGCTCCGAATACGCCGTGAAGCACCGCGCCGCGCGGTGGGCGTCGGCGCCCCGGCAAACGAGGAGATGGACGCGGATGAGCGACCTGGACGAGATCCCGGTGACCCTGATCGACGGACGCGAGACGACGTTCGGAGAGTGGTCCGGCAAGGTGAGGCTGGTGGTCAACGTCGCCTCGCGCTGCGGCTACACCCCGCAGTACGAGCGGCTGGAGAAGCTCCAGCACCGGTACGGCGACCGGGGGTTCACCGTGCTCGGCGTGCCCAGCAACCAGTTCCTCCAGGAGTTCGGCAGCGAGGAGAAGATCGCGGAGTACTGCTCGGCCACCTGGGGCGTCACCTTCCCCATGACGGCCAAGGCCAAGGTCAACGGCAAACAGCAGCACCCGCTCTACGCGGCGCTCTCCTCCGCAGAGGACGAGGACGGCAAGGCGGGGAAGGTCAAGTGGAACTTCGAGAAGTTCCTCGTCCTCCCCGACGGCGCCGTGCACCGCTTCCGCAGCTCGACCGAGCCCGACGACCCAAGGATCACCGCGCTCATCGAGAAGGCGCTCCCCGGCGGCCCGGAGTAGACGCCGCCTTCACTCGTTCCCCGGCGGCCCGCCCCCGAACGCGGCCGCCGGGCCCGGCCGGGTCACTCGGCCCGGTCCACCTGCCGGGCGAAGACGGCGGCGATCTCGCGCGCGCCCTCCTCGTTGGGGTGGATGTCCGGGCCCCGCTCGCCGTGGCACATCCACGTCAGGTCGCAGATGTTCTGGAGGTTGGCGGGCAGCCCGGTCCCACTGCCCCGGGGCACCTCCTGGTTGGTGGACTCGAAGACCGCGTCCACCTCCGCCACGTCGATCCCCTCCGCCCGGTAGGCGGCGGCGATCGTCCCGTTGACCTCCAGCAGGATGTCCACCGCCTCCTCGGCCAGACCCCCGCGCGCCTCGGTCTCGGGGAAGAGCTCCTCGGCCTCCTCCGCCGCCGCGGTCGCCTGCTGGGCGGGGTCCCCGTCCAGCAGCAGGAAGGCCAGGAACGGGTTGTAGTAGGTCATCCCGACGATCTGCGTGTCCGGCCCCGCCGCCTCGCGCAGCCGCTCGGCGATCTCGGGGGTCTCCTCCCGGAGCCGGTCCAGGCCCTCCTCCACGCACGCGCGGTCGATGTCCACGTCCCCGGAGTCGGGGGCCTGCCCCTCGGGGGTGTTGATCCCCCGCACGCAACGGGTGAAGTTGTTGGCGCCGATGGTCAGGGTGACCAGGTCCACCTCGCCCCGGTGCCCGGCCAGGAAGGCCTCGGCCTCCTCCAGTTGCGAGCCGTGCTCGTAGCGGGGGTCGCAGCCGGGCAGCCCGCCCTCCATGAAGGTGGTGGTGTCCTCTCCCGCGCACCCCATCCGCTCGTGCCGCAGCTCCGGGCGCTCCTCCTTCAGGGTGCGGTACAGGACGTCGGTGTAGCCCTCGGAGGTCTCCACCGGTCGGCCGTTCCCGTCGGGCTGCACGCCCACGCTGATCGAGTCGCCCAGGGACAGGTAGCGGCCGCCGGAGTCCGCCCCGCCGCCTTCGCCGCCGGAGCTCCCGCCTTCACCGTCCCCGCCACCGTTGCCCGAGCACCCCGCGACCAGCACGGCCGCGGCCGCCACGGCCATCCAACGGACCCGCACGTGTTCCCCCGAACGATCGACTGCGCGTACCGGGGCTGGACTACCCCGGGACGCGCGGTTCTCACGCGGTACGGCCGTGCGGCGTCCGACACACGGCGGCGGTCCCGGCTTCGGGGGCGAGGGGGGAGTACGCGCCGGTCGGCGAGGACGGCGGCGATTCGCCGCGCGCCCGCCCTGTCCGTGTGGAAGCCGGCCCCCCGGGGGCCGGTACCGCCTGTCTAACCCTGCTGGCCCTCGGGGCCCCGGTCGAGGGGCGCCAGGAGGCGTCTGAGTAACGATGCCAGCTGTTCGCGGTCTCCGTCGGCCATCGGCGCCAGCAGGGTCTCCTCGTAGCTCAGGAGCGACCTGAGGGCCGCGTCGATGCGCTCGGCGCCCCGCTCGGTCAGCCGGACCAGGACCCCGCGCTTGTCGGCGGGGTCGGGGCGGCGCCGCACGAGCCCGGCCGCGGCCAGCCGGTCCACCCGGTTGGTCATGGTTCCCGAGGTCACCAGGGTGGCGCGCAGCAGCCGTCCGGGGCTCAGCTCGTACGGGGGGCCGGAGCGGCGCAGCTCGGCGAGCACGTCGAACTCCCAGGGCTCCAGGTCGTGCTCGGTGAAGACGGTGCGCCGGGCACGGTCCAGGTGGCGCGCGAGCCGCGACACCCGGCTGAACACCTCCAGCGGCGTCACGTCCACGTCGGGGCGTTCGGAGCGCCACGCCTCGATCAGCCCATCCACCTCATCGCGCATGGGGACAGCTTATCTCTTGACATCAAGATAGTGGGGCGGGTATGCCGCGCACACCCGCCCCACAGGTCACCAGGACCGCCCCGCGTCAGCCCGTCCTGCGCTTGCCCGGGCTCAGCCTCGGCTTCGGCTCCAGGCTCGACAGTCCGTTCCAGGCCAGGTTGACCAGGTGCGCGGCGACCACCTCGCGCTTGGGCCTGCGCACGTCCAGCCACCACTGGCCGGTCAGGGCCCACATCCCCACCAGGGCCTGGGCGTACATGGGGGCGAGCGCCGGGTCGTAGCCCCGTTCGGCGAACTCGTCGACCATGATGTGCTCGACCTGGCTGGCGATGTCGTTGAGCAGACTGGCGAAACTCCCCGTGCCGGAGGCCGCGTGCGAGTCCCGGGTCAGCACCCGGAACCCCACGGTGTTCTCCTCCACGTACCGCAGCAGGGCCAGGGCCGCGTTCTCGATCTTGCTCCGGGCGCCGTCGGCGGAGAGGGCCTCGCCCATCATCGCCAGGAGGGTGCGCATCTCACGGTCGACCACGACCGCGTAGATGCCCTCCTTGCCGCCGAAGTGCTCGTACACCACGGGCTTGGACACACCGGCCCGCGCGGCGATCTCCTCGACGGAGGCCGCGTCGAACCCGCGCTCGGCGAACAGCTCCCGGCCGATCTCCAACAGCTGTTGCCGACGCTCCTTGCCCGTCATGCGCTTACGGCGCACACGGATCTTCTGACCGCTGTCGGCTGCTCCCATGATGGCTACCGATCCTAGACGCTGACCCGTTTGGCGGCGAGTCGCTCGTTGTTGGGCCAGCGGACCTTGGAGGCCCAGCCGAGCTTCTCGAAGACCCAGATGACGCGGGCGGAGATGTCGATCTGACCCTTGAGCACGCCGTGGCGGGCGCAGGTGGGGTCGGCGTGGTGCAGGTTGTGCCAGGACTCGCCGAAGGACGGGATGGCCAGCCACCACACGTTGCGGGAGCGGTCGCGCACCTCGAAGTTCTCCTCGCCGATGGTGTGGCAGATGGAGTTGATCGACCAGGTGACGTGGTGCAGCAGGGCCATGCGCACCAGGCTGGCCCAGAAGAAGGCGGTGAACGCGCCCCACCAGGACATGGTGACCAGGCCGCCGATGAGCGCCGGGGCGCCCAGGGAGAAGACCACGATCAGCCCGAAGAGCTTGTCGACCAGGACGATGTCCTTGTCCTTGAGCAGGTCGGGGGCGAAGCGGCGCGGCGAGGTCTTCTTCTCGTCCAGGTACATCCACGCCATGTGCGCGTAGTACAGGCCCTTGGCGACCGACTTCCAGTCGTCGCCGAAGCGCCACGGCGAGTGCGGGTCGCCCTCGGCGTCGGCGTACTTGTGGTGGCGGCGGTGGTCGGCCACCCACTTGATGACGCTGCCCTCGATGGCCATCGAACCGGCGATCGCGAGCGCGATGCGCAGCGGGCGCTTGGCCTTGAACGAGCCGTGCGTGAAGTGGCGGTGGAAGCCGACCGTGATGCCCAGGCCGCTGATCAGGTAGAAGACCGAGGCGATGGCGATGTCGGTCAGGGTCAGGCCCCAGCCCCAGAAGAAGGGCAGCGAGGCCAGCAGGGCGATCAGCGGCACGAACACGAACGCGAAGACCGTGTAGCGCTCGGCCTTGCCGCGCAGTTCGGGCTCGTACTCGGGGATCGCCTCGCGCTTCGGCTCTGTCGTCTTGGTCGGTAGCTCGGGAGCAGCGGTCATGGGTTCTTCCTCGCTGTCAGGCGGTCGGGCAACGTCGTCGCGGTCAGGACGGCGTCCGAACGGCACCTGAGTGACCGCCGCGACGACCCAACCTATTCCTACGTAACCGTAACCTACGATGCCGTAGGTTTGGCAAGCCCTCCGTCGAAGGCGCTATGTTGGTGGCTGGCGTACGGGCGGTGTGCTCCGCCCTCGCGCGTTCCCGGATGATGTAATCGGCAGCATGTGGGGTTTTGGTCCCCATCGTCCAGGTTCGAGCCCTGGTCCGGGAGCTACCCCGGCGTCGCGCGCACACACGCGCGGGGCGCCGAGCGGGTCCGCGCGTCCCCGTGCGACGGACGTGTCCCCACGGACCCCCGCGGAGCGGTGCATCTCACACCGAACCCCCAGAAACCGCCGCCACAGGCGCGGCGCGGCCAACGGCCGCTCACCCCCGCGTCACGCGCCCGTGGGGCGCCGGTGACGCGCATGTATCCTTCCCATGTCGGCCGCTGGTCATCCGACGGCCGCCCGTGCGGCATGCGGGTCGCGCCGCCGAGGGGTGAGCCGACATCTCAGCCACCAGCTACCACGAGGGACTCCTCAGTGAGCGTGAACCGTCCGGCTGCCGTCATCGTCCTCGCGGCGGGCGAGGGCACCCGAATGAAGTCGAAGCTTCCCAAGGTCCTCCACGAACTCAACGGCCGCAGCATGCTCGGCCACGTGCTCGCGGCGGCGCGGGAACTCGATCCCCAGCACGCGGTCGTGGTCGTCGGCCACGCGCGTGAGCAGGTCAGATCCCATCTGGAGGAGATCGCCCCCCATGCCGCCACCGCGGTCCAGGAGGAGCAGAACGGCACCGGCCACGCCGTGCGCATGGCGATCGAGGACCTGGCCGCCAAGGGCGTCAAGCTCAGCGGCACCGTGGTCCTGACCTGCGGCGACACCCCCCTCCTGCGCGGTTCCACGCTCGCGGAGCTCGTCGCGGCCCACGACGAGGAGGGCAACGCCGTCACGGTGCTCTCCGCGCGCGTACCCGACCCCCACGGTTACGGCCGCATCGTCCGCGACGCCGACGGCGACTTCACCGGCATCGTCGAGCACGCCGACGCCACCCCCGAGCAGCACGCGATCGACGAGATCAACTCGGGCATGTACGCCTTCGACGGCGCCCTGCTGTCCGAGGTCGTCCAGCGCCTGTCCACCGACAACGCCAAGGGCGAGGAGTACGTGACCGACGCGGTCTCCCTGCTGCGCGGCGACGGCCACCGGGTCGGCGCCTGGGCGGCGGACGACTGGCACGAGGTCCAGGGCGTCAACAACCGCGTCCAGCTCTCCGAGGCCCGCCGCGTCCTCAACGACCGGCTGGTCAACGAGCACATGCTCGCCGGGGTCACCGTCGTGGACCCCGCCACCACCTGGATCGACGCCCAGGTCACCGTCGGCCGCGACACCGTGATCGAACCGGGGACCCGGCTGCTGGGCGCCACCTCCGTCGGCGAGGACGCCGTGGTCGGCCCCCGCGCGGACCTGAGGGACACGGTCGTCGGCGCGGGCGCCACGGTGCGCGAGACCACGGCGGACCGGGCCGAGATCGGCCCCGGGGCCTCCGTCGGCCCCTACACCTACCTGCGGCCGGGCACCCGCCTGGCCGAGCGGTCCAAGGCCGGAGCCTTCGTCGAGGTCAAGAACTCGAACGTCGGCGCCGAGTCCAAGATCCCGCACCTGACCTACGTGGGCGACGCGGACATCGGCGTGGGCAGCAACATCGGCTGCTCCTCGGTGTTCGTCAACTACGACGGGGTCAACAAGTCCCGGAGCGTCATCGGCGACCACGTCAGGATCGGCAGCGACAACACCATCGTCGCCCCGGTCCGCGTGGGCGACGGCGCCTACTCCGGGGCGGGGACCGTGGTCCGCGACGACGTGCCGCCCGGTGCCCTCGCCGTTTCCGAGGGGCACCGCCAGCGCAACGTCGAGGGCTGGACCCGGCGCAAGCGCCCGGGCACGCCCTCCGCCGAGGCGGCGGAGCAGGCCGATCGGCACAGAGCCGACGACAAGCAGTGACTGTGGGGGAGAAACACGTGACCGGGATGAAGGCCACCGGCCAGAAGAACCTGATGCTCTTCTCGGGGCGCACGCACCCGAGCCTGGCCGAGGAGGTCGCGAAGGAACTGGGGATCGACGTGGTCCCCACCCGGTTCGACACCTTCGCCAACGGTGAGATCTTCGTCCGTTACCTGGAGTCGGTGCGCGGCTCGGACGCGTTCGTCATCCAGTGCCACTCCGACCCGATCAACGAGTCCATCATGGAGCAGCTGATCATGGTGGACGCGCTCAAGCGCGCGTCCGCCAAGAGGATCACCGTGGTGACCCCGTTCTTCGGCTACGCCCGGCAGGACAAGAAGCACCGCGGCCGCGAGCCCATCTCGGCCCGCCTCATGACCGACCTGTTCCGCACCGCGGGCGCGGACCGGATGATGGCCGTCGACCTGCACACGGACCAGATCCAGGGCTTCTTCGACGGCCCGGTGGACCACCTGTTCGCGCTGCCGATACTGGCCGACCACATCGCCGGCCGGGTCGACCAGTCCGAGATCACCGTGGTCTCCCCGGACGCGGGCCGGGTGCGCACCGCCGACCGCTGGGCGGACCGCCTCGGCGCCCCGCTGGCGATCATCCACAAGCGCCGCGACCCGGACGTGGCCAACCAGGTCCGGGTGCACGAGGTCGTCGGTGAGGTCAAGGGCCGCGTCTGCGTGCTGGTGGACGACATGATCGACACCGGCGGCACCATCGTCAAGGCCTCCGAGGCCCTGTTCGAGCAGGGTGCGGCCAAGGTCCTGGTGGCCGCCACGCACGGCGTGCTGTCCGGTCCGGCGGCCGAGCGCCTCCAGAACTCGCGGATCTCCGAGGTGGTCATCACCAACTCGCTGCCCGTTCCGGAGGAGCGCTCCTTCGAGAAGCTGACCCAGCTCTCGATCGCGCCGCTGGTGGCCCGCGCCATCAGCGAGGTCTTCACCGACGGCTCGGTCACGAGCCTGTTCGAGTAATCGGGGGACGCGCGCCCCTTCGCCCGGACCTCCCGCGGCCGCCCCTCCGGGCCGCCGCGGGAGGTCCGCGTCGTTCCCGGTCCGCCTCCGGGCCCGCGGCCGGCGGGGACGGTGCGGCGCGGGACGGCGCAGACGGCCTCCAGTGCGCTGACCGGGGCTTTCCGGGTCGGACGGCCTGGACGCGTGTCCTCGGGCCCCGACGGCCGTCTGGGGGCCGGGGCCGCGTCCGCCGCCGGGCGGTCCCCTCGCGGGCGTCCGCGCCGAGGCCGTCCGGCCGGCGGGTTTCTCTGGGGGCTTGTCCGGACCGGGGCGGGAATCGCGGGCCATGTTCGGAGTCGTCGGCGAAGCCATTAGACTTGACCGAGTGTCCCCGTGCCCAGGCGGAGCCCTAAGAAGGCTGCGTTCGGAAGGCGGGCAGGGGTGCGCGACGAGCGTTCCCGGGCCGGGCGGGTCCGGTGACGGCTCGCCGGGCACGCCTGGAACCAGGGCGGCCGCGTCCCTGCCTGAGGGCAGCCCCCGCCGCATTCCCCGCCGAGGGCGGGAATCGTTCGTGCTACTGGAGCCGTGTTCCCCGTTCTGCGGGGTTGAACCCGAGGAGTTTTGTCGTGTCCGAGGTACGTATCGCTGCCGAGCCCCGCACGGAATTCGGCAAGGGCGCCTCTCGTCGCGCCCGCCGCGCGGGTAAGGTGCCGGCCGTCCTCTACGGCCACGGCACCGAGCCCCGCCACCTGAACCTGCCGGGCCACGAGCTCATGCTCGCCCTGAAGACCCCCAACGTCCTGATCCGCCTCGACGGCCTGGACAAGGACAACCTCGCCCTGCCCAAGAGCGTGCAGCGCGACGCCATCAAGGGCTTCCTGGAGCACATCGACCTGCTGGTCGTCTCCAAGGGCGAGAAGGTCGAGGTCGAGATCCCGGTCAACCTGATCGGTGAGGTCAAGGCCCCGGGTGTGCTCAACCAGGAGCTCGTCACCGTGGCCGTCGAGGCCGAGGCCACCCACATCCCCGAGGGCGTCGAGTTCGTCATCGAGGACCTGGAGATCGGCGCCACCCCGACCGCCGCCGACCTCAAGCTGCCCTCCGGCGTCGCCCTGGCCACCGACCCCGAGGCCGTCCTGCTCACCGTCTCCGCCCCGCGCGTGGAGGAGGAGCCGGAGACCAGCGAGGAGGCCGCCCAGGCCGCCGAGGGCGACGAGGGCGCCCAGGAGGCCGCCGCCGAGTAAGGCGGTCGCAAGCCACACACGACGACGCGCGGTCTCCCGACAGGGGCCGCGCGTCCGTCGTGTCAGCCGCCGTCCCGGTAGGGTCGTGCCCCATGGGCAACTGGTGGGGCAGGCTGTTCGGCGGCAGGGGCCCCGGCGCGCGGAGCGCCGGGGGCACAAGCGTCGGCGGAGAGAACGAGGACATGGCCGATACCGAGCGCTGGCTCGTCGTGGGGCTGGGCAATCCCGGGCCCAAGTACGCCGGGAACAGGCACAACGCCGGGTTCCTGGTGGTGGAGGCGCTCGCGGGCGGCGAGCGCTGGAAGGCGCACAAGGCGCACGCCGAGGTGGTGGAGACCCGCCTGGACGGCGTCCCCGTGGTGCTGGCCAAGCCGCGGAGCTTCATGAACCTGTCGGGCGGCCCGGTCTCCGGTCTGGCCCGCTTCTACAAGGTCCCGGTCGAGCGGATCGTCGTGGTGCACGACGAGATGGACATCGACTTCGGCGCGCTCAAGCTCAAGAAGGGCGGCGGGCCGGGCGGGCACAACGGCCTGAAGTCGATGACCTCGTCCCTGTCCAGCCCGGACTACATCCGCGTGCGCTTCGGGGTGGGCCGCCCGCCGGGCCGGATGGACCCGGCCGCGTACGTGCTCAAGGACTTCTCCTCCACCGAGCGCGCCGAGCTGGACCTCAACGTCGAACGCGCCGCCGACGCGGTGCGCACGGTGCTCACCGAAGGCCTGGGCCGGGCGCAGAACATCTACCACACCGCCGCCTGACCTCCAGGACGCCGGGGTCCACCGGGGCGGGGCTCACACGCCCGCCGGACGACCGCTCTCACCAGGGGTTCCACGCGAGGGGCGCCCGCGCCGGGTACGGCGCGCGCTGAGTCGGACGTACCGCGCCCGCCGGCGGAGGAGCGCCGACGGGCGCGGCGACGGGGGCGCGGTGCCCGGCTACCGGCCGCGGCCCGCCCGGGGCGGGCGGCCCCGCCCGTCGTCCCCGGCCTCCTCCAGGAGGGATCGGAGGGTGAAGTAGGCGGGCTTGCGGTCGAAGTCCCCGTCCATGACGGTCGCCGCTCCCTCGCCCTCGAAGAACACCGGCACCCACGAGTACTTGTCGGTGAAGCCCCAGATGGTGAAGGAGTCGCAGCCCTCCACCCCGAGGCAGGCCTCCAGCGCCCGACCGTAGTAGTCGGCCTGCCGCTCCAGCTGCTCCCCGGTCGGCTCCCCGCCCTCGGGCACGTCCATGCGCACGTCCACCTCGGTCAGCGCCGTGCCCAGACCGAGGTCGTCGAAGCGCTGGAGGTTCTCCTCCAGGCCGGACGGGAACCCGTACCGCATGCTCAGGTGCACCTGGGCGGAGAACCCGTGCACCGGCACGCCGTCCGCCAGCAGTTCCTGGACCAGCGCGTGGTAGGCGTCGCTCTTGGCGTTGACGTCCTCGACGCCGTAGTCGTTGAAGTACAGCTCCGCCGACGGGTCGGCCTCGTGCGCCCAGCGGAAGGCGTCGGCGATGATCCCCGGCCCGAGCTCGCGGATCCAGATGTTGTCCTCGGTGCGCAGCCGCCCCGACTCGTCGAAGATCTCGTTGGCCACGTCCCACTGCGAGATCCGGCCCTCGTAGCGGCCGACGACGGTGGTGATGTGGTCGCGCAGGATCTCCCGCAGCTCCTCGTCGGTGAAGTCGCCCTCCTCCAGCCACGCGGGGTTCTGGCTGTGCCACAGCAGGGTGTGCCCGCGCACGTCCTGGCCGTGGCGCTCGGCGAAGTCCACGATCCTGTCGGCCATCCCGAACGCGTACTCGTCCCGCTCGGGGTGGATGTACTCCCACTTCATCTGGTTCTCGGGGGAGACCGAGCTGAACTCCCGGGCCAGGATCCGGCGGTACCGCCGGTCCGAGGTGAAGGGGTCGGGGTAGTCCTGGTCCACGTGGTGCCCGCCGCCCGCGACGGCGGTGCCGATGACCAGGCCGTCTGGCGCGGCCCAGCGCAGCGTGCCCGGCTTGGCGTGGCGGGGGTGGTGCGGCGACCGGTGGCCGTCGCCGTGGTCGTGCCCGGGGGCGGCGGACGCGGGGGCGGCCAGGGGGACCGCCAGCGCCGTCGCGGCGAGGACGGCGGTGACGAGGCGGAGCGGTTTCATGGGGGGATCTCCGATCTGGCGACCGACGAAACTTCCGGAAAGTTCCGTAACATGTGAAGGTCAATGGACCCTAGGTCGTCGCCGGGCACAGCGTCAAGATCCCGTCTCGGCGCTGTCGCCCCACCAGCTGTGCTCGTACTCTGGGTGGGCACAAAGGAGGACCATGCCCGACACCCCGTCCCGAGACGTCACGATCTCCGCCATCGCCGAGGAGGCGGGCGTCTCCGCGCCGACGGTCTCGCGCGTGCTCAACGGCCGGGGCGACGTCGCCCCCGCCACGCGCGAGCGCGTGGAGAGCCTGATCCGCGCCCACGGCTACCGGCGCCGCGGAGGTCGGCCACGGGAGCGCGTCGGCCTGCTCGACCTCGTCTTCAACGACCTGGACAGCCCGTGGGCCGTCGAGATCATCCGCGGGGTGGAGGACGCCGCGCACGAGAGCGGTACCGGCATCGTGGTGTCGGCCATCCACCGCCGGGTCAGCTCCACCCGCCAGTGGCTGGAGAACGTGCGCTCGCGCGCCACCGACGGGGCGATCCTCGTGACCACCGACCTGGACCCCGAGCTGCGCGAGGAACTGCGGGAACTCCACGTGCCCGCCGTGGTCGTCGACCCGGTCGGCGTCCCGGACCTGGACACTCCCACGGTCGGCGTCACCAACTGGGCCGGGGGCCTCAGCGCGACCGAGCACCTGATCCACCTCGGCCACCGGCGCATCGCCTTCGTCGCCGGGCGCCCCGAGCTGTGGTGCAGCCGGGCCCGGCTCGACGGCTACCGGGCGGGCCTGGAGACGGCGGGGCTCGCGGTCGACGACGAGCTGGTCGTGCCGGGGGAGTTCGGCTACGAGTCCGGCTTCCGGGCGGGGGAGCGGCTGTTCGACCTCGCCGATCCGCCCACGGCCGTGTTCGCGGCCAGCGACCAGATGGCGCTGGGCGTCTACGAGGCGCTGCGCCGCCGCGGTCTGCGGGTGCCCGCCGACGTCAGCGTGGTCGGCTTCGACGACCTGCCCGAGGCGCGCTGGTCCTCGCCGTCCCTGACCACCGTGCGCCAGCCGCTGTCGGACATGGGCAGGCTCGCGGTGCGCACCGTGCACCGCCTGGTGCAGCGCGAGACCATCGAGAGCCCGCGGGTCGAGCTGGCCACCGAGCTCGTCGTGCGCGACAGCACCGCCCCGCCGCCGTGAACGGGGCCCTGGGGAGGGCGTTGACACCCCGGCGCGGCGCTCCCTAGGCTGGTTTGACCGGAATCTTCCGGAAACCACCCGGGCTCCGCGCCAAGGAGGCCGGTGCGGCCACCGCCCCCGACGGGCGCGCGGCCGTGTCCCCTCCGTCCTGCCCGCCCTCGGTCGCGCCCTGATCACCGCGGCTCCCGCGGCCGCCCGCCCGGCGCGCACGCCCCCCACCCCCGAGGAGAAGAGCATGTCCCCCACCCGCGCCCGGCGAGGCGTGGCCGTCGTCATGGCCGGCACACTGCTCCTGCTCGGCGGCTGGAACGCCACCGGCGCCGCCGCCGAACCGGAGCCCGACACCGGGAACTGGGTGGGCACCTGGGGGGCCGCGCCGACCGCCACGCCCGCCACCGCCACCCCGGTCCTGCGCGACGAGACCGTCCGGCAGGTCGTGCGCACCAGCGTCGGCGGCGACCGGCTGCGCCTGCGCCTGACCAACGAGTTCGGGGAGAGCGCGCTGCGGGTGGGCGAGGTGCACGTGGCCCTGCGCGCGGGCGACTCGGGCACCGACATCGACCCGGCCACCGACCGCACGGTCACCTTCGGCGGCCGTACGTCGGTGACCGTCCCGGCGGGCGCCCCCATGGTCAGCGACCCGGTGGCGCTGGAACTGCCCGCCCGCTCCGACCTGGTCGTGAGCATCCACCTGCCGGAGGAGACGCCGGTGACCACCCTGCACGCCTCCTCCTTCCAGGAGAACGCGGTGGCCGCTGGCGACGTCACCGGCGACACGTCCGTCGAGGCCACCCGCACGCTCACCCAGTGGCACTTCCTGTCGGGGGTCAGCGTGCGGTCGCGCACGCGGCTCGCCGACGCGGTCGTGGCCCTGGGCGACTCCATCACCGACGGCTCCGAGACCCGGGTCAACGCCAACCACCGGTGGCCGGACCTGCTCGCCCGGCGCCTGCCGCACACCGGCGTGCTCAACTCGGGGATCGCGGGCAACCGCCTGCTCCACGACCCCAACCCGCCCGAGGGCGGCGACGCCGAGGACTTCGCGGCCTTCTTCGGGCAGAGCGCCCTGCGCCGCTTCGACCGGGACGTGCTGGCGCACCCGGGCGCGGGCCACGTCATCGTCCTTCTGGGGGTCAACGACCTGGGCCACCCCGGCACCGTGGCCCCGGTGTCGGAGACCGTCACGGCAGAGGAGGTCATCGGCGCCCACCGCCAGATCATCGCCCGTGCCCGTGCGGCGGGGCTGCGGGTCTACGGGGGCACCATCCTGCCGTTCAAGGGCGACACCCTCGGTTTCCACACCGAGGAGAACGAGGCCAAGCGCCAGGCGGTCAACGCGTGGATCCGCACGGGCGGGGAGTACGACGCGGTCATCGACTTCGACGAGGTGATGCGCGACCCGGCTGACCCGCTGAGCCTGCTGCCCGCCTACGACAGCGGCGACGGCCTGCACCCCAACGACGCCGGTATGGCCGCGATGGCCGACGCCGTACCGGCCCGGCTCTTCCTCCCCGACCGGGAGGGGTAGTCGGCCGGGGAGGGGGGAGGGGCGGCCCACGGCCGGTCCCGGGGCGGCCGGGACACGGGCCGTCACCGGACCCCCTCCGGACGGCCCGGGTTTCGGCTGTGCCCCCGCGCGGCCGCCGGTGTCCCCATCAGGTCACCCCTGCGTGACCGCACGGATCTCGGCACAGACACATTCTTGTGCTGAACAGGCCCTCTTACCCAACAAGCCGCAACACTGCGCGACTTTTCCACTACTTTTGGTTAATGTTCGGGGCGTTGGTCTCCGCGCCCGGCGCACCTGCCCCGCTCACGTCCTCAGAGTGCTCTCCCACGGCGCGCGGAGCTATGCCGTGTGAGCTGCAAGAGTCGTGGGTCTTGGGGGAGTGTACGTGGTCACAACCAGCAGGACGGATACCGTCCGCGAACAGTCGACGCGGATCGTGGTCGGCCCCGGAGCCCCCGGAGCCCCCGGAGCCCCCGGAACCCCAGACACTCCAGGGATCCCCGCCGCCGCGGGCGCCACCGGGCGGCGCGCGGCGGTCGCCTCCGGCGGTGGGACCAACGGCGCCTGGGTGCGCCCCTACGTCGTGAGCCTGGTCGGCCTGGACCTGGCCGCCGCTCTGACGGCCACCCTCAGCGGCACGGCGGTCCGCTTCCCCTCCGCCCTCGGAACCCTCACCACCCTGCCCTACCTGGCCCTCTCCCTCCTGCTGCCCCCGGTGTGGATCCTCTTCGTCTACCTGGGCGGCGGCTACGCCCGCCGCTTCCTGGGCGTGGGCACGGAGGAGTACCGCCGCGTCGCCACGGCCGGGATCGCCCTCGCCGCCGCCGTGGCCGTCGGCGCCTACGCCCTGCGCTTCGACCTCGCCCGCGGCTACGCGCTGGTCACCCTGCCGCTCATCCTCCTGCTCACCCTCGGCCTGAGGTACGCGCGCCGCAAGGCCCTGCACCGGCGCCGCGGTTCGGGCCAGTGCATGAGCGGGGTCGTGGTCGTCGGCTACCGCGTGGCCGTCCGCGACCTGGTCCGCCGGTTCCGCGGCGAGGTCTACCACGGCATGCGCGTGGTGGGCGTGTGCCTGCCCCAGGAGGAGGTCGCCTCCGGCCCGGGCGCCGACGAGGTGGAGGGCTGTCCGGTCCTGGGCACCTTCACCGGCGCGGCCGAGGCCGCCGCCCTGGCCGGGGCCGACACCGTCGCGGTCCTGGCCTGTCCGGAGATGGACGGGGCCGAGCTGCGCCGCCTGGCCTGGCGGCTGGAGGAGACCGGCACCGACCTCATCGTCGCCTCCGCGCTCATGGACGTGGCCGGACCGCGCACCTCCATCCGGCCGGTCGCGGGGCTGCCCCTGCTGCACGTGGAGCACCCCGAACTGGTGGGCGCGCGCCGCGTCCTCAAGGGCGCCTTCGACCGCTGCGCCGCCGCCCTGGCCCTGATACTGCTGTCGCCGCTGTTCCTCGCGCTGTGCGTCCTCGTCCGGGCCGAGGGCGGCGGGCCCGCCCTCTTCACCCAGACGCGCGTGGGCAGGGGCGGCCGCGAGTTCACCGTCTACAAGTTCCGTACGATGGTGGTGGGGGCCGAGGCGTTGAAGGCGATGCTCCAGCCCCGCAACGAGCACGAGGGCGTGCTGTTCAAGATGCGCCGCGACCCCAGGGTGACGGCCGTGGGGGCCTGGCTGCGCCGGTACTCGCTCGACGAGCTTCCCCAGCTCGTCAACGTGGTCCGGGGGGAGATGTCGCTCGTCGGCCCGAGGCCGCCGCTTCCGGAGGAGGTCGCCCGCTACGGGGACGACGTCCGCCGCAGGTTGGTGGTCAAGCCGGGTATGACGGGTCTGTGGCAGGTGAGCGGCCGCTCCGACCTCTCCTGGGAGGAATCGGTCCGCCTCGACCTGCGGTACGTGGAAAACTGGTCGCTGACACTGGACGTCCAGATCTTGTGGAAGACGTGGTCAGCGGTGATCCGTGGGGCGGGAGCATACTAGCCGGTGAAGAACATCCGAAACGATCATGAGGTGGCCCGCGACCTGGCCAGCGAGGCGGGGCAGCTGCTGCTGCGCCTGCGCGCCCGGCACGGCTTCGACGAGCCCGACGTCCTGCGCACGCTGGGGGACCGCACATCCCACGAGTTCCTGTTCTCCGCGCTGGGAAGGCTGCGGCCCAGCGACGCCGTCCTCTCCGAGGAGGGCGCCGACGACCCCGCGCGGCTCAACGCGCGCCGGGTGTGGATCATCGATCCCCTGGACGGCACGCGCGAGTTCGCCGAGGCCGGGCGCACCGACTGGGCGGTGCACGTGGCGCTGTGGGAGAACGGCGACCTGGTCGCGGGCGCCGTGGCGCTGCCCGCCCAGGGCAGCACCCTGTCCACGGTCGACCCGCCCTGGCTGCCCGAGGAGCGCCCCTCGGACCAGCGGCTGCGCATCACCGCCAGCCGGACCCGGCCCCCGGCCTTCGTCCAGCGGATGGCCACCCAGCTGGGCGCCGAGGTGGTCCCGATGGGCTCCGCGGGCGCCAAGATCTGCGCGGTGCTGCTCGGCATCGCCGACATCTACGTGCACGCGGGCGGCCAGTACGAGTGGGACAGCGCCGCCCCGGTGGCGGTGGCCCGGGCCTCGGGTCTGCACACCTCCCGGATCGACGGTTCCCCGCTGCGGTACAACACGGCGGACCCGCTGCTGCCGGATGTCCTTGTATGCCGATCGGAATTGTCGGGTATGTTGTTGGCAAGCATCCGCGACGGCGCGGACCTGGACAGCGCGGGTCCGCACGCGGGGGGCTGATAGGACGACCCCTCCGCCGTCGGCCCTGTCGGTATTTCTAAGGCGGATTCATGGGTCAGGCGAGTCAGCAGGCCGGACGCTACCAGCTCTCCCAGCTGGACGTCCTGGAGGCCGAAGCCATCTTCATCATGCGCGAGGTGGCCGCGGAGTTCGAGCGGCCGGTGCTGCTCTTCTCCGGTGGCAAGGACTCCATCGTGATGCTGCGCCTGGCCGAGAAGGCGTTCTGGCCCGGTGCCGTCCCCTTCCCCGTCATGCACGTGGACACCGGCCACAACTTCGACGAGGTCATCGAGTTCCGCGACCGCCGGGTCGCCGAGGCGGGGGTCCGCCTGGTCGTGGCCTCGGTGCAGGAGCAGATCGACGCGGGCAAGGTCTCCGAGCCCACCGGCCGCTGGGCCAGCCGCAACCGCCTCCAGACCTCGGCGCTGCTGGAGGCCATCGAGGAGAACGGCTTCGACGCCGCCTTCGGCGGTGCGCGACGCGACGAGGAGAAGGCCCGGGCCAAGGAACGGGTCTTCTCCTTCCGCGACGAGTTCGGCCAGTGGGACCCCAAGAACCAGCGCCCCGAGCTGTGGAGCGTGTTCAACACCCGCATCGAGCGGGGCGAGCACATCCGGGTCTTCCCGATCTCCAACTGGACCGAGCTGGACGTGTGGGCCTACATCAAGCGGGAGCGGCTGGAGCTGCCCTCGATCTACTTCGCCCACGAGCGCGAGGTCTTCGAGCGCGACGGCATCCTGCTGTCGAACTCGCCCATCATCAACCGCGACGAGACCGAGGTCCCGTTCACCGAGACCGTCCGCTACCGCACCGTCGGCGACCTCACCTGCACCGGGGCGGTCAAGTCCACGGCCGTGGAGATCGACGACATCATCGCCGAGATCGCCGCGACCCGGGTGACCGAGCGGGGGCAGACGCGGGCGGACGACCGCACCAGCGAGGCCGCCATGGAGGACCGCAAGCGCGAGGGCTACTTCTAGCGCGACCGCCGGAAGGGTCCACAGCCCGCCCCGTCCCCCGGACCTCGTGCTCGTGGCGGGGTTCGGGCGCCGACACCGGCCGGGAGGCGGGTCAGGACCCCACGCACCACACCGGCGACGTTCGGGTCAGCCCACTGGCACCCGCGCCGGAACCCGTTCCCCGCAGACCACACACTCCGCATTGGACCAGGCAAGCATGAGTAACGACATCCTGCGGTTCGCGACGGCGGGTTCCGTCGACGACGGCAAGAGCACCCTGATCGGCCGACTGCTGTTCGACTCCAAGTCCATCTTCGAGGACCAGCTCGACGCGGTGGAGCGCACCAGCGTCGCGCGCGGCGAGGAGCAGACCAACCTGGCGCTGCTCACCGACGGCCTGCGCGCCGAGCGCGAACAGGGCATCACCATCGACGTGGCGTACCGCTACTTCGCCACCCCCAAGCGCACCTTCATCATCGCCGACACCCCCGGGCACATCCAGTACACCCGGAACATGGTCACCGGCGCCTCCACGGCAGACCTCGCCATCATCCTGGTGGACGCGCGCAAGGGCCTACAGGAGCAGAGCCGCCGCCACGCCTTCCTCACCACCCTGCTCCAGGTGCCCCACCTGGTGCTGGCGGTCAACAAGATGGACCTGGTGGACTACTCCCAGGAGCGCTTCGAGGAGATCCGGGCCGAGTTCGCCGACTTCGCCACCAAGCTGGACGTGTGCGACCTGACCTTCGTGCCGATCTCGGCCCTGAACGGCGACAACGTGGTGAGCCGCTCGGAGAACATGCCCTGGTACACCGGGCCCTCCCTGCTCCACCACCTGGAGAACGTGCACATCGCCTCCGACCGCAACCTCATCGACGCGCGCTTCCCCGTGCAGTACGTGATCCGGCCGCACAGGTCGGCCGACCCCGAGTTGCACGACTACCGGGGTTACGCGGGCCAGATCGCGGGCGGCGTCCTCAAGCCGGGCGACGAGGTCACCCACCTGCCGTCCGGGCTGAACACGCGGATCGCCAGGATCGTCACCGCCGACGGCGACGTCACCGAGGCCTACTCGCCGATGTCGGTCACCCTCCTGCTGGAGGACGAGATCGACATCTCCCGGGGCGACATGATCTGCCGCCCCAACAACGCCCCCGCGGTCACCCAGGACCTGGAGGCGATGGTGTGCTGGATGACGGACGCGCGCAAGCTCACGCCGCGCTCCAAGCTCATCCTCAAGCACACCACCCGCACCGCGAAGGTCATGGTCAAGGACCTGCGCTACCGGCTGGACGTCAACACGCTGCACCGCGACGAGCAGGCCGACCACCTGTCGCTCAACGAGATCGGCCGGGTGCGGCTGCGCTCCACCCAGCCCCTGTTCGTGGACGAGTACGCCAAGAACCGCCAGACGGGCGGGTTCATCCTCATCGACGAGTCCACCAACACCACGGTCGCCGCGGGGATGGTCGTCAAGACCGACTGACCCCGGCCGGGGCGCGCCGGGCGCCCGGAAGGTGGAAGGGGGCCGCCCGAGGGCGGCCCCCTTCCACGTGTTCCGCCACCGGGAGGCCCGGCGGGGAGCGGGCCGGGTGGTCCGGACGCACCGGAAAGGGCGCCGCCCATGCCCTCGACCGTCTTACCCGAGAAACCTGTTTCGGTTCTCAGATTCTTACGGAATGGTTTCCTTCGGTCAACGCCATGTTTCTCCGTAAGGGCTCCGGGGGAACCGAAAGGTCTGTCCGAAAAACGTTTGACCACTACAGGCGAGTGTTTTTCGGACTCCTCGCCGCTGCACCGAAGCCCTCGTTCGCTGCACGGCCACGGCCCCCGAAGGCTGGTCCGAGGTACTTGGACGCAAAAAAAGTTGCTCTCGGGCCCTGGAGCGAAGGGCGAAGTCTGGTTATGGTGGCAAAGCGCAGCGAACCTGGAATCGCTTGACTACTCTGGGTTATTGACTGCTGTGCGCCTCCCATTACCGTCCCCCGCAAAAGGAGAATACGAGTGCACAGGCACACCACCAGGAGAACGGTGCTCGGCCTCGCCGCGGCCGGCGCCCTCTCCGTCCCCCTGGCCCTGTCGGGCGCCGTCTCGGCCGGCGCCGACGAGCTCGCCCCCCTCCACACCGTCGGCTCCTCGGCCACCGGCGACTACTTCGTCGTCCTGGAGGACACGCTCAGCGCCGCCTCCGTCACCCCCTCGTCCCTCGGCATCTCCTCCGACCAGGTCAACCACACCTACGACGAGGTCGTCAACGGCTACTCGGCCAGCCTGAGCGCGGCGGAGGTGCGCGAACTGCGCGGCCAGTCGGGTGTCGCCTACGTCGAGGAGGTCGGCGTCGCGCACACCACCGTCACGTGGGGGCAGGACCGCATCGACCAGGAGGACCTCCCCCTGGACGGCTCCTACGGCACCACCGGCGACGGGGCCGGCGTCTCCGCCTACATCATCGACAGCGGCATCGACGCCTCGCACCCCGACTTCGGCGGTCGCGCCTCCTCCGCCTTCGACGCCTACGGCGGCGACGGCGGCGACGGCAACGGCCACGGGACCCACGTCGCGGGCACCATCGGCTCCGCCACGTACGGCGTCGCCCCCGCCGCCGACCTCTTCGGCGTCAAGGTGCTCGACGACAACGGCTCGGGCTCCTACGACGACGTCATCGCCGGTATCGACTGGGTGGCCGCCAACGCCGGACCCAACGCCGTGGCCAACCTGTCCCTGGGCGGCCCGTCCTCCCCGACCCTGGACGAGGCCGTCAACAGCCTGGCCGAGTCCGGCGTGTTCGTCGCGGTCGCGGCGGGCAACGAGGGCCAGGACGCGGGCAATGTCTCCCCGGGCGGCGCCGAGGGCGTGACCACGGTCGGCGCCTCCGACGCGACCGACGCCGCGGCCGTCTTCTCCAACCACGGCCCGTCCGTCGACATCTACGCCCCCGGCGTGGACGTGGAGTCGACCGTCCCCGGCGGCGGAACCGACTCCTATGACGGCACCTCGATGGCCAGCCCGCACGTGGCCGGGGCCGCCGCCCTGTACAAGAGCGTGAACGGCGACGACGACCAGGCCACCATCCAGGACTGGCTCGTCTCCAACGCCGGCGTGGACAAGCTCAGCGGCGTTCCCGCGGGCACGGTCAACCTGCTGCTCAACGTCCAGGGCCTCTGACCCGGGGGGTTGTGGAGACCCCGCTCTTCCACAGCCCGCTCCGCGGCCACCGCGCGAGGAGCGGATGACCGACCGTTCGGCCCCGGTCCGGGGGACGCCTCCCCCGGGCCGGGGCCGACGCGTGTCCGGGTCGCGGTCCCCGGCTCGGGAACGGAGTCGTCACTTTGGGGGTGTGTGTGGTGACTGCAAGTAATAGCCTGGTGGAGTGGACGATGGTTATCGACTGGTGTTCGTCGGTGGAATGGGCCGCTCCGGCTCGACCCTGATCGAGCGGCTCCTCGGCGAACTGCCCGGGTTCTGTTCGGTCGGCGAGGTCGTGCACCTGTGGCGGCGCGGACTGGTGGAGGACGAGCTGTGCGGCTGCGGCCGACCGTTCTCCGGCTGCGGCTTCTGGTCCGACGTGGGAAAGGAGGCCTTCGGCGGCTGGGACCGCCTGGACACGGGGGAGGTGCTGCGGCTCAAGGACCGCGTCGACCGCACCCGCTTCCTGCCGGTGCTGCTCAACGGCGCCCACCAGGGCCTGCTCGCCTCGCGCTGCGACCGCTACACCGAGCTCTACCACCGCCTGTACTCGGCGGTGTCCCTGGTCAGCGGCGCCCACGTGATCGTGGACGCCAGCAAGCACGCCTCCCTGGCCGCCTGTCTGCGCTGGCGCTACGGCGCGCGGATGCGCCTGCTGCACGTGGTGCGCGACCCGCGCGCGGTGGCCCACTCCTGGGCCAGGCGCGTGGCGCGCCCGGACGCCTCCCCCGACAGCAGCGAGCCGGAGATGGCCCGCTACTCGGCCGGGCGGGCGTCGGTGCAGTGGATGACCCAGAACGCCTGCTTCGACGCCCTGGCCCGGCGCGGCGTCCCGACCCTGCGCGTGCGCTACGAGGACTTCGTCGCCGACCCCGGGGGCGAGTTCGCCCGGATCGCGGAGTTCGCGGGGTACGCGGGCACCCCTCCGGACGCGGCGCGGGGCGGCTTCGAGCTGTCGGAGGGGCACGCCGTGTCGGGCAACCCGATGCGCTTCACGGCCGGGCGCGTCGGGGTCCGCGCCGACCACGGGTGGCGTGAGGCGATGCCCTCCTGGCGGCGGCGCCTGGTGGCCGCCGTGACGGCTCCCTCCCGGGGGCGTTACGGCTACTGAAGTCCGTTTTGCCACTTCAAGGACTGTTGTTCGCCCCAATGGTGACGTATGGTGTTCATCTGAAAACTCTAAGTCACATTTGGAGAATTAGGGGGAGTTCGACGTGGACAGGGGACCAGTACGGGCACTGGCGACGACGGGGGCACTGACCCTCGTCCTGACACTGGTCGGAGCGGGGGACGCCCCGGCGGGCGGGGCCCCGTCCTCTCCACGGCCACCCTCGGACCGGCCCTCGGGGGTGACGGAACCGCCCTGGCGCTGGGGGTACGCCACCGACGAGGAGTGCACCGTCTCGGAGATCCTGGAGCCCTCGTGCGGCGCCTGGTGGGGGGCCAGCCCCTACCAGGACCGGATCGAGCCCCTGGAGGAGGCGGTCGACCGCCGCATGGACATCGTCTACACCTGGCGCGGCGTCGACCAGGCCGACATCCCCGGCAGACGCGAGCGGGAGATGATCGCCGAGGGCAGGTTCGTGCACACCAACATCGAGGCCCGGCGGTTCACGCGCTCCGGGCATCCGGCGGTCTCCTACGAGTCCCTCATCGACGGCGAGTTCGACGACTCGCTGCGCTCCCAGGCCCGCGCCATCGCGGAACTGGACGTGCCCTACTTCGTCACCTTCGACCACGAGGCCGACGCCAACACGCGCTACAACAGGCGCGGCACGCCCGAGGAGTTCGTGCGGGCCTGGCAACACATCGTGGACCTGTACCGCGAGGAGGGCGCGGACAACGCCATCTGGGTGTGGAACGTGACCGGTTGGGAGGGCAACTTCGACCGCCTCCCCGGCCTGTGGCCCGGCAACGACTACGTCGACTGGGTCAGCTGGGAGGCGTACAACATGACCGGCTGCGACTCCCAGCCGCACTGGGACGAGGTGTACTCCTTCGAGGACATGATGCGCCCGGCCTACGAGTGGTTCCAGAACGAGGGGCCCGACCACGGGATCGACCCGGACAAGCCGGTGATGATCGGGGAGATGGGCACCACGCCCATCGGCTCGCAGGAGACCCTGGAGTGGTACTCCGAGATCCCCGACGTGCTGCGCCGCTACGAGCGGGTGCGCGCGGTCAAGGTGTGGGACAACAAGCTGTCCCCGGACTGCGACTTCCGGATCCGGGCCAACGAGTACGCCCAGCGCGGCTTCGAGGCCGCCGGACAGGACCCGTACGTGTACCTGCCCGAGCGGGTGCGCCGCCTGGCCGAGTACGCCCGGGAACGGGGTTGACCGCCCGGGGCCCGGGCCGTCCGGGACGGTTCGCGCGGACCGCCGCTCCCACCAGGGGGCGGCGGTCCGCGCGTGTGGGGCACGCGCTCGGGGCGCGCCGGTTCAGCCGCCCACGGGCCGGAACATCGACCAGGTGCGCGGGCCGCCCTCGGGCAGCACGTACTCGGCGGTCACCCGGAAGCCGAGCGACGTGTACAGGCCCACGTTGTCCTCCGTCGACGTCTCCAGGAACGCCGGGAAACCCGCCGCGTCGGCCTCGTGCAGGCCCGCGCCGATCACCGCGCGTCCCAGGCCCCGGCCCCGGGACGCGGGGTGGACGCCGACGGTGCCGAGGAACCACACCGGCTCCTCCGGCCGGTACGGCGCCATGGCGGCCTCGGCCGCCGCGTAGGCCGGGGCGCGGTCTCCCGCCAGCTCCACGAGCCCGGGGAGCAGGGCCTCCATGGCCTCCTGCGCGCCCTCGGAGCCGGGCACCGTCCAGACGGAGACCGCCTGGAGGTCGTCGCTCACCCACACCCGTCCGTACGGAAGGCCGACGTCGGCGAGGAAGACGCGCTGGAACTCCCGCAGGCGCGTCTCGTGGCCGTCGGCGCTGATCACGTGACGGGTGAAGGGGTAGTCCGCGAAAGCGGCGGCCAGCGTGTCCGCCGCCCCCTCGACGTCCTCGGGGGTGGCTTGACGAATCATGCGTGTCCTTCCCGGCTGCTCTCGGTCCGCGCGCCGGGCCCGCCGGCGCGCGGACCGAGGTTACAGGCCCCTGCCGCGCAGGTGCAGCGCGCGCGTGACCCACCCGGCGGGCACCCCGAGCACCACCGCCAGCGCCAGGTAGGCGCGGGCCTCGGCGGGGCGGCTGCGGACGGTGGTGCCGATCCAGCGCAGCGCGGCGCGTCGGCGGCCGGAGGCGGCCTCGGCGAAGGCGATCTGCCCGGCCACGCGCGCGTGGCCGCGCGGCACCAGAGCGAACTCGGGGTAGCGGTCCAGCAGCCAGCGCAGGGCGGTGGAGATGGTCCGCCAGCGCCCGGAGAAGTGTGACCTGCGGTGCCACAGCACCCGCACGCCCGGTTCGGGGATGTTGCGGATGGGGCCGCGCCGGGCCAGGCGCAGCAGCAGTTCGTAGTCCTCGGCGTAGCTGCCGGGGATCTCCTCGCTGACGGTTCCGCAGCCGTCGATCATGGCGCGGCGCCGGATGAGGAACGTGGACGGGTGCAGCTCGGTCAGGCGCGACCCCAGCAGGTCGCCGAAGGTCACGCTGGTGCGGTCCAGGCTGCGGACCGCCTCGACCCTGTCGTAGACCACCCGGATGCCGCAGCACACCATCTCCGTGCCGGGCTCGTCGAGCATGACGCCGACCTGTGCCCGGAGCTTCCCGGGCAGCCACGTGTCGTCGTCGTCGCAGAAGGCCACCAGGTCGGTGTCGGCGGCGAGCACACCGGTGTTGCGGGCCCCGGCCAGGCCGGGGGTGAGGGTGTTGGTGACCACCCGCACGGGGCGGTCGCCGTCGGAGCGGGCCAGTGAGGGGTCGGGCTGGTCGTTGTCGAAGACGACGATCGTGGTGATGCGGCCGGAGTAGTCCTGCTCGTTGATCGCCCGCAGGGTGCGGCGCAGCAGTTCCGGCCGGTCCCGGGTGGGCACCACCACGGTCACGCCGGGCAGGGGCCCGGTGTCGTCGGCTCCGGAGGCGGCGGTCCGCGCGGCGGTGCGGCCGAAGGCGTGGTCGGCGGCCCGGGGGACTGGCGGGGCGGCGGTCAGCGGGTCCGCGCCGATTCCGGCGGTCCGGGCGGTGGTTCCGGCGGCCGTGGCGGCGGGCTCCGCCGTCGCGCCCCGGCCCCGCGTGAGCAGGTCGATGAGCTCCCCGGCGCGCAGCGCGGCCCGCTCGGTGCCCTCGCCGTCGCCGGGGTCCACCCGGAAGTCCGCGGGTGAGGCGAGCGCCCTGTCCAGGAGCGCGCAGAGCTGCTGGGGAGTGGTGCAGGAGCGCACCCGGCCCGCCTCCTCCAGGCGCCGTACGAACAGGAGCTGGTGCTCGTCGACGTGCTCGTCCAGTTCGGGGTCGCGGGCGACGACGATGGGCAGGCGTCCGGCTCGGCGGGCCTGGACGATGGTGCCCGGTCCGCCGTGGGCGACGACCACCCGGGCCCGGCGCATGTGCTCGCCGAGCTCCTCGCCGGGCAGGAACGGGGTGCCCGCGGCCACCTCGGGGGCGGCGCTGTGCCCGTGCTGGACCAGGAAGCGCAGGGTCCGGTGGCGCCGGGCGTAGTCGTCGATCCAGCGGACCAGCCGGTCGAAGGAGTGGTGGTCGGTGCCGAGGCTGACGACCACGTCGGGGTGGCCGCTGTCGTCGGGGCGCGGGACGGGACGCGTGGTCTGTTCGGTCAAAGCAGCGGTCCTACCGTGATGGCGGTCGGCATGAAGGCGCGCTGTTCCTCCCACTGGGCGAGGAACAGCCGGGTGAACGGACGGCACAGCCGTGCGGTGAGCGTCGGTGTGTCGAGGCGGTCGTAGACCTCGATGTAGACGGTCGGTATCCGCAGCAGCCACGCCAGGGCGAAGAAGGGCAGGGCCACCCCGGCACCGGTGGTGACCACGGCGCACGGGCGCCGTTCACGCAGGACGCGCACGGCCAGCCAGGCGTTGCGCAGCAGGTTGCCCACGTGGCGGGTGGTGGGGTGGAAGGCCCACCGGACGCGTTCGCCGGTCAGGGCGGACTCGGCGTCGGGGGTCCGGAAGGTGACCCACACGCGCTCGCGGTGCCGCCACCAGGGACGCAGTGAGCACAGCTGGGCCAGGTGCCCTCCGCTGGAGGCCACCAGGAGAACCGGTCGTGGAGACATGTGGTCATCATTTCATAACTCTGTGTAGTCACTGGGAGGGTCGCGGCGAGGCGCACCGGTTGTCCACAGGCGGGGGAGGGCGTCTTCCGCCGGGTGCGCGCAGGGGCTTTCATGGATAACGGGGGGTCCCCCGGGCCCGCCCGCCTCGGCGTGCCCGCACCGCCTCCGGCCGCGCTCCCCGGCTGGCGTCCTCGGCCGCCGCCGCGCGCCTGCACTACCTTCAGCCACCGCCGGACACCCCTCCGGCCGCCGCGGCACGCCTCACCGGCGCGGGTCCAGGCCCAGCAGCCCGCGCAGCGACCACACCGTCACCAGGTATCCCACAGCTCCCGAGGCCACCGCCATCACCAGCGTCGCGACCCCGCCGCCCAGCAGCGTCTCCAGCAGCAGCGGCAGGGCGCCGAACCACGTCAGCGCGCTGGCCGTCGCGGCCAGCACCGGGCGGCTGAACGGGTGCAGCACCACGTGGGACCGCAACTGCCACAGCGGGAGCAGCTTGCGCACCAGCATCGCGGCCACCAGGGCCACGGCCGCCCCGGTCGCTCCGGCCACGGGCACGAGCAGTACGCACACCAGCACGTTCGCCGCCAGCGACAGCACGTTGTTGACCAGGTTGAGCCGGGTCAGCCCGGTCATCGTCAGGACCAGGTCGCTCATCCCCAGCGCGGCGGCCGTCAGCTGGCCCGCACACACCACGACCAGCGCCGTCGCCCCCGCCGCGTACTCCGGCCCGAACAGCCGCATCACCTGGGGGGCGAACACCAGAACCGACAGGTACAAAGGCCACAGAAGGCACACCAGCCACGCCGTTCCCGCCTGGTAGAGGGCTCGGACCCCGGCGTGGTCGCCCGTCGCCAGCTGTTCGGCGAACCTGGGCTGGGCCGCGTACAGCACCGCCTGCGTGCCGAACTGGCCGACCACCATGACCCGCGTGGCCGCCGTGAACACCGCCGCGCCGGTCAGCCCGCCCAGGAGCGCCACGAGGACCACGCCGCCGCGCTGCACGCCCATCTGGGCGACCGCGGCCACCGCGCGCGGCAGGGAGAAGGCCCAGAACGTCCGCGCCTCCACCTGCTCCACGCTCTTCTCCACGGCCTCCGGAGCCACGGCCGTCTCCGCGGTCGCGGACGCCTCACGGGCACGGACGGTCTCCGAATCCACAGCCGTCACAGTGGCACTGGGGGCACCGGGAGTCCCCCGCTTCCCTCCGGGCATCGCCTTCCCGAGGGCATCCGCATCCCCGGAGCCGTGCGTCTTCCCGAGGGCATCCGCATCCCTAGAAGCGTGCGCATCCCCGCATCCGTCCGCCCTTCCGGAGCCGTCCGCCTCCCCGGAGACGCCACCGGTCTCGGGAACGGCCCGGCGCACGACACGTCCCAACCAGAACCACGCCACCACGGCCGCGGGCAGGTACGGCCCCGCCCACGCCAGCGCCAACAGCCCCGCCGCCCCCGACAGCGCGACCCCCGCCACCAGGGCCAGCTGGGCCAGCGGACGGCCCACCTTGTCCACCAGCACGGTCCCGGCCATGTCGTGGTGGGCCCGCGTCGCGGCCAGGGCCGTGTCCGCCAGCACCGCGAACGGCAGGAACACCGCCAGCAGCCGCAGGTAGACCTCCGCCTCGCCACCGCCCAGGCCCCGCGCCACCGGACCGGCGCACACCACCAGCAGCACCGCCAGCACGCACGCCGCCAGCACGGCCGGGGCCGCGGCCGTCCGCAGCAGCCGGGGCACGCCCCCGGGTTCGCCGAACACGCGCATCCGGGCGATGAAGTACACCAACCCGTCCGACGCGCCCAGGTTGGCCACCACCGCGGCGATCAGGAACACCGACGTCGCCGAGAACAGCAGTCCCGCCGTCTCCTGGGAGAAGGCCCGAGTGATCGTCACGATCACGGCGAGGTTCAGCGCGGCGCCGACCACGGCCCCCGCCATGTTGACCGCCCCGCCGCGCAGCACGCGGCGCAGTCCCGCCCGCTCCCGCTCCGCCGCGGCGGTCACGCGCGCCACGAGGGGACGCGCCCCCACCAGTCCGCCAGCCGCGCGTCGCTGTCGGCGAACCGCGCCGCCAGTTCCGCGCGCAGCCCCTCGGGCATGCTCGTCCGGGCGCGCGCGTTGTGCCTGCCCGGGGCGTCGCCCGGTCCGGGCGGCAGCCCCAGGAACCGCTCCACCTCACCCAGCGCCTTCGCCGTGCCGTCGAACAGGTCGGCGTGGTCCACCACGTGCATCCGGTCCCGCCCCAGGTGCTTCTCCATCCGCTCCAGCTGGTCCGCGTAACGGCCGCGCGCCACGTAGCCGTGGTGCTGGTGGGAGTAGGACCGGTACCCGGGGTCGGCCAGCATCCGCTCCTCCTCACCGGCCAGCCGCTCCGGCTCCAGTTCCAGCGCCCGCTCGAACGGTTCGGTCTCGAACCCGCGCGCGGTCTCGTGCGCGTGCGCCGAGTAGGCCCGCTCCACCGGGTCGCGCAGGATGACCACCACCCGCACGTCCGGCAGGTCGCGGGCGATCCGCTCGGCGGCCAGCGGGTGGAACAGGTAGTACGGGCTGGACTCGACCACCCTCACCCGGGGACGCCCCCGCCGGGCCCGCAGCCCCGCGCGCGGAGGGAAGTACGCCCGGTACCGGTCCGGGCCGCCGCGGTAGCCGGTGTCGAAGTAGTGCACCCCCTTGCGCAGGGTGGGCCCGGTGACGCACGGGTGCAGGCACAGCGTCCTGAACAGCGACGTCGTGCCCGAGCGCTGCGCCCCGCAGATGAGGAAGTCGGGCAGCGCGCGGGCCGGCGCGGTGAGCGTGCCCAGACCGTCGGCGAGGGGCAGGAGCGCCTTCCTGGCCGGGACGGCCATGCGGTGGAACAGGACGGGAACGGTGCTCCGGGGCATCACGTGCTCCTTCTGTCGCAGTTTCGGTCACCCCCGGCCGCCGTCCTCGGCGCCGGGGCTCGGCGGGTCGTGTCGATCGATCGGGTGGCCTGGTTCGCCGGACCGCCCGGACCCGAGAGGACCGCTCAGGTCCGGTGGGCGGCCTCGTGGGCCGCCCTCTCCTGGAGCCCCTCCAGCGCGGGCAGCAGCCAGTCGTCCACGGCCGCCAGGTGGCCGCCGCTCTCGTCCTGCCGGTCGTGCAGGTACCGGGTGGCCAGGTCGATCAGGTACAGCGCCATCACCGTGGACACCGTGTGGGAGCGCACCCCGGTCTCGGACATCAGCGGGTCGCGCAGCAGCCGCGACCCGCTCTCCAGCCACCGGTGCACCCCCGGGTGGACCCCGGCCTGCACGCACTCGTTGAGGTCGTAGTGCAGGGCGTCGAAGCCCGCGGGGGCGTCCATGGCGAGGCGCTCCCAGTCCCACACGAACGCGCGCCGCGCGGTGCTGGCGATGTTCCACCTGGTCAGGTCGCCGTGCCAGGCTCCGAACGGCACGTACACGTCGGGCAGACGGCGCAGCGCCGCGCGCAGGGGCGCCACCTCGGGGCGCGTGCCCAGCGTCACGATCCGCTCCTCCAGCGACCTGCGGTAGGGGCTGTCGGACAGCCTCCGGCGCCGCACCCTGGACAGCCCGACGATCTGCGTTACGCACCTCAGCAGCTGGCGCCGCGTGGGCCGGTCGGTCTGGACGCCGACCGGCAGCGCCTCCTGCACCAGCAGCGGGTGGCCGTTCCACTCGCCCTCATGCAGCAGCCGGGGAACGGTCACGTCCGGCAGGCGGGCCTCGGCCAGCTGGCGCAGGGCGCGCGTCTCGGCGCGCACCAGGCGCGAGGTCAGGTCGTTGACGGCCACCTTGGCGTAGCCGATCGTGCGTCCGCCGGGGGTGAGCAGCAGGAGCACGGGCTTGCGGTTGGCCCGGGGCGGGCCCACGTGGATGGCGACGGCCAGGTCGCGGTCCAGCGCCGTCGTGAGCGCGTGCTCGATGCCCGGACCGGCCCCCACGTACAGCCGGTCGCGCAGCAGGAGCGGGGCCAGCCCGGTGGCGAACGCCCCGGTCAGCAGCAGCGTGCGCGCCCTCTCCCGGAACGAGTGCCCCTGGGCGAAGGACGTGATGCCCCGGGTGGCCGCCGACCGGTCGTGGGCGGGCAGGATCACCCGGGGGTTCTGCGCGTTGGGAACCGGAAGGTACTGGGTGCCCCGGTCGCGGTGCGCCAGCCTCCGCATACCGCGGTCGCCGGGGCCGAGCAGCCCGCCGCACGGCCACAGCACCGCGGCGAGGTCGGTCAGGTAGGTCGTCTCGCTGTTCACCAAGGACCCCCGCGGGTGCGCGCGGTCCGCCGCCGGAGCACCGGTTCCTCGCCACGCCACAGCAGGGCGACGGCGACCATGGTGACGGCCAGCGGGGACATCAGCGCGACGTAGAAGAACATGTACCAGAACAGCAGCAGCACGGTCAGCAGCGCGCCCTGCCCCTCCAGCGTGGCCGCGCGGCGGTAGCGCCACACGACGTGCGCGAAGAAGGCGAGCATGAGGCCGGTGCCCACCCAGCCCCCGGCGATCAGCGTCATCCACAGCTGTCCCGCGTTGCCGATGACGTGCTGTCCGCAGCCGGGACACTCGGAGGTGGGGCCGATCGCGATCGACTCCGAGCTGCCCAGGCTCTCGCGGGTGGTGCCCCACCCCATGACCGGGGACAGCTGGGCGGCCTCCACGGACGCCGCGTTGGTGGCGGCCCGGCCGTCGTCGCTGTGCGGGTTGTCGATCCTGGTCCGCACCACGTCGGCGAGCGGTGAGGCGGCCAGCGCCAGCAGCACCGCCAGGCCCGCGACGGCGCAGGCGCCCACCAGGACCACCCGGCCGCGGCGCAGCGCCACCAGGGCCGCGAAGGCCGCGGACAGGGCCAGTCCCGCCCACAGGGCCCGGTTGAGCGAGTACACGGCGGGGACCACGGCCAGCGCGGCGGCGGCCAGCCCGCCCCAGCGCACCCATCCCGAACCCTGCGCCACCCAGCCCACCACCAGCCACACCAGCAGCAGGGAGAGCATGTAGCCCCAGACGTTGGTGTACTCCCAGGGCGCCTTCGGGCGGGCCGACTCGTACCCGAAGATGTCCATGACCTGCGCGGACGCCGGGTGGATGAGGGTCTGCATGTAGGCGTCGGAGGCGAGGGCCGCAGGGAGCAGGTACTCCATCGGGGCCGTGAACTCGAACCGGGGTGCGAGCATGCCCAGGTAGCCGCCCGCGATCGTGGTCAGGCACAGCACCGCCAGCGCGCCCACGACCGCGCGCGCGGGCAGTTCGCGCTCGGAGAGGTTGCCGACGTAGAGCAGCAGGACCGTCAGCACCAGGTAGTTGACCGCCCGGAGCACGGCGCCGCCGTATCCGCCGCTGCCCGGCACCGTGCCGGGCATCTCCAGGTGGACCAGGCACAGGCCCAGCACCGTCCACAGCAGGAACAGCGCCCACAGCCAGAACCCCGGGGGGACCCGCAGCCCCGTGGCGCGGTGGCGGCGCACCAGTTCGGCGGCCATCGGGACCGCGAACAGCCAGTACGCGAACTGCCCCAGGCCCAGCGCCCACCACAGCGGGTACCCGGCCAGCAGCCAGAGCAGCGGCCGACCGTCGGTTCCGCCCGCCGGGAGCGGGCCCCCGACGACGGGGCCCACCGCCCCGGCGGGCGGCCGGGGGGCGCGCGCGGACGTGCTCCAGGCCATCAGTTCCGGGCCCCCGGGGCCGTGTCAGGGGCGCTGTCCGGGGAGGCGGAGTCTCCGGCGGCTCCGGTCGGCCGGGACTCCTCGGCCCCCTCGGTCGCGAAGGCCACGAGGGCCTCCGTGGCCTCGGCGCCGCTGACGGTCGCCTCGGGGTCGTGGGGCTCCCGCGCCTCGGCGGTCCGGGGCAGTCCGAAGGCCATCTCCGCCTCCGGGGCAGCGCCCGGGGCCGCGGCGGTCCCCGCGGTGCCGCCGGTCGTGTCCGCGCCGGTCCCGTCCGCTCCGGTCCGGTCCGGGGCCGCGGTGTCCTCCCCGGTCCGGCCGGTCCCGGCGGCCTCGGGCGTCACCGGGATCTGGGTGGCACCGTCGCCTCCCAGCACGCGGGGGACGTCCAAGCCCGCGGGTATCCCGCCGTCGAGGGGGGCCGCCGCGTCCTGCGCGGTGCCGTCGTCGGTCCCGCCCGCCTCCGGAATCCGCTCGGCCGCATCGGCCCCGGCTACCTCCGCGTCCTCGTCGCGAGCCCGCGAAGGCGTGCTGGCGGCACCGTCGGCCGTGGTCCTCCCGCTCTCCGCCGCCTCGGGTTCCTCCGCGGCCTCCGCCCGTCGGGGACCGGGGACCCCGGGGACACCCTCGGCGTCCCCGGGCGTCGGGGGCCGGGCCGCCCCGCCGCGCCCCCGCGTCCCCGCGGTCCCGGCGGTGGCGGGCAGCTCGCTGACGATGCCGGTCAGCGTGATCCCCGCACCGGCGCGGCCCTTCGCGGTCCCGGCCGCCTCGTCCGACCCGGCCGCCCCGTCCCTTCCGGGCGTGCGGTCGGACCCGGTGGTCTCCTCCCCGGCGACCGGCTCGGCCGCGGACGGCGACGCCACCGGCGCGGGCCCGGCCAGCGGCTGGCGCGGCAGCACGGCCGTGCCCGGAACGGGAACCCCGAACCGGCCGGCGAGGACGAGCAGCTCCCTCAGCTCGGCGCGGCGCGTGCGGTCCAGTTCGACCACCGGCAGCATCAGGTCGGCCGAACCGGCCAGCGCGTGCGCGTCGGCCCGCTCGCTCACCGGAGCCACCGCCACCACCACGTACTCCGCCCCCGCCCGCAGCAGCCGCACCAGTTCCGGCATCGCGGTGCCCTGCACCGGCGCGTCCAGACCCGGCGACCCGTAGCGCAGCACCCGCAGACGGGGCACCGCGTCGGGCCGCACCTCCAGGTCGGCGGGGTCCTCGCCCTCCAGCAGCGCCTCGGCCAGGCCGGGGCCCTCCGGCAGCCCCAGCAGCTCGCCGACCGTGTCGGTGCGGGGGTCGGCGCACACCAGCAGCGTCTCCGAGCCCGTGCGGGCCAGGGAGGCGGCCAGGTTCACCGCGGTCGCCGCACCGGCGCGGCCCGGAGTGGTCGCGGTGACGAGCAGCACGCGGCCCAGGACCGCCTCCTCGTCCCCGAGGAGCACGGCCAGTCCGTCCTCCCCCCGGGCGCCGCCCGCGCCCGCTCCGGCGCGGTCGGACACCCCCGTCCCACCCGCCCCGGTCGGCCCGGCAACCTCCGAGGGTCCGCCGACCGCCGCGGGAACGGGGACCGCGGCGAGGCGGGCGCGCACCAGGTGCGCGAACTCGTTGACCCGCTGCCCGCGCCGGTCGCCGTCCGGCAGCAGCCCGGGGGAGCGCTGGCCGCGCCCGACCCGCTCGGACAGGTCGAGCAGCACCGGCACCTCACCGATCCGCCCGGTCTCCTCGGCGTCGTGCAGCCTCGGGTCGAGGCGGTCGCGCACCACGGCCGCCAGCAGCCCCGTCAGCAGGCCGAGCGCGGCGCCGCCGACCAGCCACAGGGCGGGCATCGGGCTGCTCGCGCGCTCGGGGAGCCCCGCCGGGGTGATGACACTGCCGGGCTCGACCGTCTCCGCCAGGGCGCTGAGCGGGCTGATGCCGTTGCCCAGTTCGGTGATCTCCGCGCGCAGAGCCTCCACCCGCGCGTCCGCGCCGGGGTCGGCGGACTCCCCGGCGGCCTCGGCGAGGGCCTCGTAGCGGGCCCCCTGCTCACCGCGCAGCGCCTCCAGGTGGCTCTCGATCAGCCCGTCGATCCGCTCGCGGCGCAGTTCGAGGTAGGCGTCGGCGTAGGCCTGCGCACCCGCCCGCGCGGCCTCGGGGCTCCCGGCGGAGTAGCTGATCTCCAGGACGCTGCTGTTGGGGGGAACGCTCACGTCCACCCGCTCGCGCAGGTCCGCCACGGAGGGCGCGGCGCCGCCCTCCTCCGCCAGGGCCTCGGCCACGGCGGACGACACGCGGTCCGACAGCAGGACCTGCGCCTCGGTGTCGAGGTTGACGTCCCCGGCAAGGCGGCCGGAGCGCTCCCCGGTGAACTCGGCCATCCCGCTGGGCTGGACCTGGACGGCGGAGACGGAGGTGTAGGCGGCGGGGAGTGCGACCACCGCGGCGGAGGCCAGGGCCAGCCCGCCGAGCACCCCGGCGCCGACGAACCGCCAGCGGCGGCGCAGCAGCGCCGTGTACTCCCTCAGTTCCGGTCCGGACGGGCCGGGGGCGTCGGTGTCCATCGAGTCCTCTCCGCGCAAGGATGGTCAACACTTTTAGTGATTGATTGCATACTAAGTGTAATCCCTTGGGGGGTCTCCGCAGCGTGGGCGAGCGGCCGTTTCCCGACTCGGGTAGTGACCGGAACCGGAGAGCGCGTCACCACCCGGGAAGGACCCCGGGCACGCGAAGGGGGCGGCGGGACACTCCCGCCGCCCCCTTCGGGCACCCCGACCGACCTAGCTGATGACCACCGTGGGCGGAAGGCCGGTGGAGGACTCCCACGCCTCGTCGCACTCGTTCTGGCTGGAGACCGTGTGTGCCAGGGCCGAGCAGTCCCGGTACTGCGCCATCTGCTCCTGGTACACCACGGCCACCGCGAACAGCGACAGCGACATCACGATCCCCAGCACGCCCACGACCACGCTCATCAGCGCGCCCGGCGCCTCGGTGCGGTTCGCCCGCGCGGCCCGCCTCGCCCGGAAACCCTGCACGACACCGAACACGGACAGCACGACCCCGTAGGGCGGCAGCAGCAGGCCGGCCGCCCCGAAGAACAGGCCCCACAGGCCGCCGCGTTCGGCTCTGGGCGGCTGCCCCTCGGTCCGGGGCTCCGGGCTGTTGTCGGTCAAGGTTCACTCCTTATGCGCGCCCCGCTCGGGGCGCCGTGGTCGGCTCCGCCGCACGGAGGCTACCCGTCGTCCATGGTCACGCCGGTCCGCGGGCCGCCGAGACCCCCGTCACAGGCCGGCCAACACCCACTCCCCGTGGGTAGACGCTACCTGGACCGATAGGGTGGGAACGCGGGCGGGCCCAGCGGGCGCGCCCGTCGCCCGCCCGTCACCCGCCACCACCCCCAACGGACGCCTCCGGCCCACGGAAGCCCGCGAGGGAGCGCCCGGCGGAGGACGATCGGGTCACCCGCACACCACGCCTCCGGCTCCGGTCTCGTGCCGTCCCCCGGACCGGCGTACGCGGGATCCGGATGCTGCGCCGTCCCCCGGCGCCCCCGGAAGGCGAGGGGCGGCTCTCGCACCGTTCTCTACACAATGGGAGAAGCATTGTCCGCGCGAGTGGTGGTCCTCATATCGGGCACGGGCAGCAACATGGCCGCCCTGCTGGAGGCGGCCAGGGATCCGGCCTACGGGGCGACCGTCGTCGCCGTCGGCTCCGACCGCGAGGGGACCCGCGGCATCGAGCTGGCCGAGGAGGCCGGTGTGCCCGCGTTCGTCGTCCCCTTCCGCGACTACCCCGACCGCTCGCGGTGGAACGCCGCCATGGCCGAACGCATCAGCGAGCACCGCCCCGACCTGGTGGTCTCCGCGGGCTTCATGCGCATCCTCGGCCCCGCCGTGATCGGCAGCCACCCCGCGGTCAACATCCACCCCGCGCTGCTGCCCTCCTTCCCCGGCGCGCACGCCGTGCGTGACGCGCTCGCCCACGGTGTCCGCATCACCGGCACCACCATCCACTTCCTCGACGAGGGCGTCGACTCCGGTCCGATCATCGACCAGGTCGCGGTACCCGTCCAGGACGGCGATGACGAAGCCAGCCTCCACGAGCGCATCAAGTCCGTGGAGCGGACGATGCTGGTCGACACGGTCGGCAGGCTCGCCCGCGAGGGCTGGACCATCGACGGCAGGCACGTGCGGTTCGGCCGCACCGAGCAGCGCGTCACCGACGCGACCGACACGAAGGAGAACCGGTGACCCAGCAGGCCATCAGGCGTGCGTTGATCAGCGTCTACGACAAGACCGGTCTGGAGGAGCTGGGCATCGGCCTGGCCGAGGCCGGGGTGGAGATCGTCTCCACCGGCTCCACCGCCGCGCGGCTGCGCGCCGCCGACATCCCCGTCACCCCCGTGGAGGACGTCACCGGCTTCCCCGAGATCATGGAGGGCCGCGTCAAGACGCTGCACCCCTCCGTGCACGCCGGGCTCCTGGCCAACCAGAACAACCCCGAGCACGTCGCCAGGATCAAGGAGCTGGGCATCGCCCCCTTCGACCTGGTCGTGGTCAACCTCTACCCCTTCCAGGACACCGTCGCCTCCGGCGCCTCCGAGGCCGACTGCATCGAGAAGATCGACATCGGCGGCCCCGCCATGGTGCGCGCCTCTGCCAAGAACCACGGCAGCGTCGCGATCGTGGTCGACCCGGGCAGCTACGACGCCGCCCTGGAGGCCGTCCGCGACGGCGGCTTCACCCTGGAGCAGCGCAAGCGCCTGGCCGGGCTCGCCTTCCAGCACACCGCCGCCTACGACGCGGCCGTCGCCGACTGGTTCGCGGCCGACTACGCCCCCGACGCCGAGGCCGCCGAGTCGGGCTGGCCCGGTTTCCTGGCCACCGTCCACCACCGCAGGGACGTCCTGCGCTACGGAGAGAACCCCCACCAGAAGGCGGCGCTGTACACCGTCGCGGGTGCCCCGCGGACCGGCCTGGCCGGAGCCGAGCAGCTGCACGGCAAGGCGATGTCCTACAACAACTACGTGGACGCCGACGCCGCGCTGCGCGCCGCCCACGACTTCGACCAGCCGTGCGTGGCCATCATCAAGCACGCCAACCCGTGCGGGATCGCCGTCGGCGCCGACAACGCCGAGGCCCACCGCAGGGCGCACGCCTGCGACCCGGTGTCGGCCTTCGGCGGCGTCATCGCCACCAACCGCCCCGTCGGCGAGGAGCTGGCCGGGCAGATCGCGGAGATCTTCACCGAGGTCGTCGTCGCCCCCGCCTTCGAGCCCGCGGCCGTGGAGATCCTCAGCCGCAAGAAGAACATCCGCCTGCTCGTGGCGGAGGGCTCCGGCTCCGGCGCGGGCGTGGAGCACCGCCAGATCAGCGGCGGCCTGCTGGTGCAGTCGCGCGACGCCATCGACGCCCCCGGCGACGACCCCTCCACCTGGACCCTGGCCACCGGCGAGCCCGCCGACGAGGCCACCCTGGCCGACCTGGCCTTCGCCTGGAAGGCCGTGCGCGCGGTCAAGTCCAACGCCATCCTCCTGGCCTCCGACGGCGCCACCGTGGGCGTGGGCATGGGCCAGGTCAACCGCGTGGACTCCGCACGCCTGGCGGTCACGCGCGCGGGCGAGAGGGTGACGGGGTCCGTCGCGGCCAGCGACGCCTTCTTCCCCTTCCCCGACGGCCTGGAGATCCTCACCGGGGCGGGGGTCCGCGCCGTCGTCCAGCCCGGCGGCTCGGTCCGCGACGAGGAGGTCGTGGCCGCGGCCAAGGCGGCCGGCGTGACCATGTACCTCACCGGGACCCGGCACTTCTTCCACTGAGCGAGGAGACACACGCATGAGCGCGATCGTCCTGGACGGCAAGGCCGTCGCCAAGTCCATCCGTGAGGAGCTCTCCGAGCGGGTGGCGAAGCTGCACGACCGCGGCGTCACCCCCGGTCTGGGCACGGTCCTGGTCGGCGACGACCCGGGCAGCCACTCCTACGTGCGCGGCAAGCACCGCGACTGCGCGCAGGTGGGCATCGCCAGCATCCGCCGCGACCTGCCCGCCGACGCCACCCAGGAGCAGGTGGAGCAGGCCGTCCGCGAACTCAACGAGGACCCGGCCTGCACCGGCTACATCGTGCAGCTCCCGCTGCCCAGGGGGCTGGACGAGAACCGCGTGCTGGGCCTGATCGACCCGGTCAAGGACGCGGACGGCCTCCAGCCCTCCAACCTCGGCAAGCTGGTGCTGATGCAGGAGGCGCCGCTGCCGTGCACCCCGCGCGGCATCGTGGAGCTGCTCACCCGCTACGAGGTGCCGCTCAGGGGCGCCGAGGTGGTCGTGGTCGGGCGCGGCGTGACCGTGGGCCGCCCCCTCGGCCTGCTGCTGACCCGCCGGTCGGAGAACGCCACCGTCACCCTGTGCCACACCGGCACCCGGGACCTGGCCGAGCACACGCGCCGCGCGGACATCATCGTCGCCGGCGCCGGTGTGCCCGGGCTCATCACCAGGGACATGGTGAAGCCGGGCGCGGCCGTGCTGGACGTGGGCGTCTCGCGCACCGAGTCGGGCCTGGTCGGCGACGTCGTCCCCGACGTGGCCGAGGTGGCCGGGTACCTGTCGCCCAACCCCGGCGGCGTGGGCCCGATGACCCGGGCGATGCTGCTGGTGAACGTGGTGGAGGCCGCCGAGCGGCAGGCCGCCGCCCTCTAGGCACACCCCTTCCGGGCCCCGTCCGGGGGACGGGGCCCGGCCCCCGGCGTCACACACGGGCCGAAATCGATCACTCCGAGTGACCGACCCCGGCCCGACCGTCGGCGCGAGGCCCCCGCGGCGGGGCCGGGGGGAGCGTTCAGCTGGCCTTGCGGGCCGGTCCGCCCATCGGCATCGGCCGCACCAGGCCCAGCGCCACGACCTCGTTGGCCAGCCGCGTCCTGCGGTTCTGCCCCTCGGGGATGCGGAACTTCTGGTACAGCCGCAACAGGTGTTGTTTGACCGCCGCCTCGGTGACCACCAGCGCCTCGGCGATGTCCCGGGCGGTGGCGGGGGCCACGAAGGCCTCCTCTGACAGCGCGGGCTGGCACAGCGCGGTCAGCACGTCCAGCTCCCGGCGGGTGAGCTCGGGGGCGGCGCCGCGGCGCAGTTCGATGTCGGGGCTGATCTGCTCCTTGGGCAGTCCGCCGACCCGGCAGCGCGCGGTGCCGAAGCTCACCACGTCGCCCTCCTCCAGCACCCGGCGGGCGATGGGGCGGCCGTTCACCCGGGTCCCGTTGCGCGACAGGCCCAGGTCCACCACGTAGACGTAGGGGCCGCGGCGGACCAGTTCGGCGTGCAGCTGGGAGACGCTCGGATCGTTCAGCCGGATGTCGGCGCCCTCCCCGCGACCGATCGTGGTGACCTCACCGGCGAGCTGGCGTATGTCCCCGGTCTCTTCGATGCGGAGGTAGGGCCCGTCCACGGTGGTTCCTCCCGGAGTGGGGTGGCGCTGCCGGTGGGGGTGCGGGCGACGGTGGTGGAGGGGAGGCTGTCGTGGGGTGACGGTTCGGTCTACGCGTGGAGTGGGCTTCATGGGGGTGGTCCTCGCTCACCGGTGCACTCAATCTCCAGCTTGGTTACCCGGGCGGTAAGCGTTCTACGCGCTTACTCCGGAGTTAGACGGATAAGGCGTGCAAATACGGCTCTGTGGCCGAACCGGAAGCGGGAAACGGTCATGGGCCCTTGGGGCCCGGGCCGGACCGTTTCCGTGAGCCCTGAGGAGTCGGCGATACGGATCACTACAATGGGCGCAGTCTCTCCCGGACGGGAAGCCTCGCTTCCCGCGCGGCGCCGCCGAAATCCTCACGGACGCGAGCCTCCGGAGCGGTGTTCGGTTTTCGGACAGCCAGTCCTCGACGGATGGCCGGTCCGTGCCAGTTCCCGGGAGAAGACCGTGAACGAGCCGCGAGGCGGCCAAGCACATTCGTAACCGAACGGGTCGGGACGCGGTGGACAAGGCGGGGCAGGCGGATTTGGCGGACGCGGACGAGGGCGCTCCCGGTGCGAGGGCGCCCGGGGAGGCGGCCCGCGGCGGGCGGGTGCCCGAAGGGGGAGCGCCGGACGGGGGCGGCCCCGGGGCGCCGGAGCCCGGCGGCGGCTCCGCCCGGGACTCCGGGGCGGACTCCGGGGAGGTCGCGCGCGGGCGGCCCGCCGGGGATGAGGGGCCCGAGGCGCCGTACTGGCTCTCGCAGGTGCCCTACTTCCTGGTCATGTCGGCGCTCGCGGCGGGGATCGTGGTCGTGGCCGCGGCCTACTTCAAGCGCGGACCGGCGATCATCGCGGGCGCGCTGCTGCTGGCGGCGACCTTCCGGGTGCTCCTGCCCCGGGACTGGGTCGGCATGCTCGCCGTGCGCCGCCGGTGGATCGACCTGCTCACCCTGACCACCCTCGCGGTCCTGCTGATCGTGCTGGCATGGGTGGCGCCGCAACTGTCCGCTTAGGCGTCGAATAAGCTTGACGTCGAGATACCGCGACACCGAGAAGCCACCGCCTCACCGGGGAGCACGGACCCCGGGCGGGACCGGTGGACCGCCGGGTGCGCGGACCGGCCCCCGGCCACGAGCCGGACACGGGTCCGCGGCGCACGAGGCGGCAGCGAAGACTGAAGGGACAGCCACACAGCCATGGCCAAGATCAAGGTCGAGAACCCCGTAGTCGAGCTCGACGGCGACGAGATGACCCGGATCATCTGGTCCTTCATCAAGGACCGTCTGATCCTCCCCTACCTCGACGTCGACCTGAAGTACTACGACCTGGGCATCGAGGAGCGCGACCGCACCGACGACCAGATCACCGTCGACGCGGCCAACGCCATCAAGGAGCACGGCGTCGGCGTCAAGTGCGCCACCATCACCCCGGACGAGGCCCGGGTCGAGGAGTTCGGCCTCAAGAAGATGTGGCGGTCGCCCAACGGCACCATCCGCAACATCCTCGGCGGCGTCGTCTTCCGCGAGCCCATCATCTGCGAGAACGTGCCCCGCCTGGTCCCGGGCTGGACCAAGCCGATCATCATCGGCCGCCACGCCCACGGCGACCAGTACAAGGCCACCGACTTCAAGGTGCCCGGCCCCGGCACGGTCACCATGACCTACACCCCGGCCGACGGCAGCGAGCCGGTCGAGTTCGACATCGCCAACTTCCCCGAGGCGGGCGGCGTGGCGATGGGCATGTACAACTTCCGCAAGTCCATCGAGGACTTCGCGCGCGCGAGCCTGAACTACGGCCTGGACCGCAACTACCCGGTCTACATGTCCACCAAGAACACGATCCTCAAGGCCTACGACGGCATGTTCAAGGACGTGTTCCAGGAGATCTTCGAGACCGAGTTCAAGGACCGCTTCGACTCCGCGGGCCTGACCTACGAGCACCGCCTCATCGACGACATGGTCGCCGCGGCGCTCAAGTGGGAGGGCGGTTACGTCTGGGCCTGCAAGAACTACGACGGTGACGTGCAGTCCGACACCGTCGCCCAGGGCTTCGGCTCCCTCGGCCTGATGACCTCCGTCCTGCGCACCGCGGACGGCCGCACGGTCGAGGCCGAGGCCGCCCACGGCACGGTGACCCGCCACTACCGCCAGCACCAGCAGGGCAAGCCCACCTCCACCAACCCGATCGCCTCCATCTTCGCGTGGACCCGCGGCCTGGAGCACCGGGGCAAGCTCGACAACACCCCCAAGGTCGTCGAGTTCGCCAACACCCTGGAGGACGTCGTCATCAAGACCGTCGAGGGCGGCCAGATGACCAAGGACCTCGCGCTGCTCGTCGGCGGCGACCAGGAGTTCCTGACCACGGAGCAGTTCCTCGCCGCCCTGGACGAGAACCTCGCCAAGCGCCTGGCCTGAGCCCCCGCGCACCGTCCGTTCGGCGGTGCACGCGGCGGGCCCGGACCCGGACGGTCCCGATCGTGGCCGTCCGGGTGAGACCTCGCTCACGCCCGGTCGCCCCCGAGGGGCGGCCGGGCGCCGTCGTGTCCGGGGCGGGGAGGGGCCCGCTCCCGAGGGGGTCCGGGTGTCGCAAACGCGGTGTTCGCGGGGTTCTGGGGCCGCGGTCGGCCAAAGTTTCCCGGCGTGTTTCCCGTGTTCGGCGTACATACGCGGGCCCGCGGTGGGAGGATGGCAACGCCGGACCACCGCAGAGGCCCGAGGGTGCGACATAGGCCACGTGCACAGGATTCGCACCTTAAGCGAGCTTTGACCTATTGTGGAGACGTGCCGGTGAGAACCGGCAGGCCAGAGCGGGTTTCGGCTCCTCTGCCACCATGACCGACGTGCCGGCCGTGCGCCCGCTGGGGGGTAGGCGCGCACAGTACGGAACGTCACGAAGAAGGGCCCGTCGCCTCGGCGACGGGCCCTTCGCCTTTCCCCGGACCGCCCGCTTCCCCCGGGCCGCGGCGGTCCGACGTCCGGCCTACTCCTGGAAGGCGCTCTCGGGGATCGGCTCCCCGGCCCGCATGGCGGCGAACATCTCCTCGGAGCGCACCTCGTCCCAGACCACCACCGAGCCGACCCCGTCCAGCGTGGGGGTCTGGCCCACGGGGATCGCGGTGGTCTGCGTACCGCCGCGCATCGCCAGGAGCATGCTGGCCAGGTGCCGCAGGTCGTCGCCCTCGTCCACCATGAAGGTGTCGGTGCCCGCGAGCACCAGCGGGACGGACTCGAAGGGGTTGAACAGCGTGGAGGGCGCGCTGGCCGTCTGGACCAGCGCCGAGAAGAACTCGCGCTGGCGGGCGATGCGGTCCAGGTCGGCGCGCGGCGTGGCCCGGGTGCGCACGTAGCCCAGGGCGGTGCCGCCGTCCATCATCTGGCAGCCCGCCTCGATGTCCAGCCCGGCCTTGGGGTCGGCCATGGCCTCCTCCGGGCACAGCTCCACGCCGCCCACCGCGTCCACGATGTCGACGAAGCCGCCCATGCCGATCTCCACGTAGTGGTCGATGTGCACGCCCGAGGCGCGCTCGAAGGTCTCCACGAGGGGAGCGGGGCCGCCGCAGACCTCCTCGCCCGCGTCGTTCGTGCCGCACACGGCGTCGGCGAAGGCGGTGTTGATCTTGTTGTCGGCGTAACCGGGGACGGCGAGGGGGACGTAGGAGTCGCGGGGGACGCTGACGATGGTGGGCTCGCCCTCGTCGGGGATGTAGAGCACCATGATGGTGTCGGTCCGGCGGCCCTCGGCGTAGCCGGTGGCCATCTCGTCCATCTGCTCCTCGGACAGGCCCTGGCGGCTGTCGGAGCCCACGATCATGTAGGTCGTGCCGGGCTGCCCGTCCGGGCGGCCCTCGTAGTCCAGCAGGGCCTCCACCCGCTCCAGCCGCGAGTTCGCGTACACGTAGAACCCGCCGACGAAGACCAGGGGCAGGACCAGCACCAGCACCAGCACGGTCACCGTGATGGTCGTGGCCAGCCGGCGCTTGCGCTCCTTGCGCCTGCGCTCGATGCCGCGGCCGTCGTAGACGCGCCCGGCGCTGTGGGTGCGCCGGGACCTCTGGGACTGCTGAGGCCTCTGGGACCGCCTCGGCCGCACCGGGGGCACGTCCTCGGCGGGCGGGAGCCGACGCGTCTCGCCGACCACCCTCTGCTCGGACTCGCGCGGGCGGTAGAGCTTCTCGAACTCGTCCGGCCTGCCCGGGGTCCCGCCGCGCCGGAACACGCCCTGCCTGTCGTGCTCGCCGGTGCGGCCGGGGTCGTCCCGGTTCCGTCGGTCAGCCATCGCATCGCCCATCTGCTCAGCGCCGTGGATCGCCTCGTCGCTTGCTTCCACCCTGTGTGATCGCGAAAAGGGTAGCGGGGTTCGGCACAATGTCACGGTTCGGCCTCTCGGATCCGGAAGGCGCCCGCCGCGCGACCGCCTCCGCACGGTGCCCGCGGGCCCCGCGCCCGTCGCCCCGACCGGCTCAGCGCAGCCGGTGGGCGCCCGCGGAGGGCACCGCGGCGCGCACGCGCGGGGGGACCCGGCCGTCGGCGCGGAACTCCCGGGCCAGCGCCTCGCCGATCCCCTCCACGCGCTCCTCGGCGGCCAGGGCCAGCACGGTCCCCGCCCAACCGGACATCCGCACCCCGCGCGCCCCGGCCCGCGCGGCGGTCTCCGCGGCCAGCTCCACCTCCGGCGTGGGCAGCCCGAAGCCGCGCAGGGACAGGTGGGAGGCGGACAGGATCGAGCCGACCTCCCCGAAGCGCCCGGCGCGCAGCAGCCCCACGGCCGCGTTGAGCCGGTGCACCTCGGTCACCGCGTACTCGACCCGGCGGCGCAGCACGGGGTCCGGCAGGTTCGCCAGCGCCCCGGACAGGTCCTGGACCGCGCGCAGCGGCCCGAGCGTGCGCTGCGCGCGCTCCAGCTCGGCGGAGCGGGCCGCGCGCAGGTCGCGCCGGGGCAGGGCGCCGGTGTCCACCACCACGAGCCTCAGCCCGGCCTCGGCGAGGTCGAACGGCAGCACGGTGGTGCGCAGGCTCCTCAGGTTCACCCGGACCGCGCACCCGGGGCGGGCCGCCAGGGCCACCCGCTGGTCGGCGGTGGCGCCCTCGGGCGGGGGACCGCCGCCCAGGTCGGCCAGGGCCAGCGCCACCGCCGCGCCCACGGCGGCCGCGTAGCCCAGGGAGGCGTGTTCGGGCAGGTCCGCGCCCAGCACCGCGCGCACGCCCGTGTCGCCGCCTAGGACACCCGTCCGGCGCGCGGCGGCCACGGCCCCGGCCACCGCGCGCGCCGCCGCCTGCCGGGGGCGCAGCGGGCCGCTCGGGGCGGCCACGTGCACGCCCGGGTCCGGCGCGGGGCCCACGGCGGCCGTCACGCCCCAGGGCAGGGCGGCGTACAGCCCGGCCCCCGCGCCGGCCGCGGTGTGCTCGCCCATGATCGCCAGGCGCCCCGGCGCGTGCCATACGCCCGCGGGCGGCGCCTGGAACCGCGCCCGGTACTCCCCGACCAGTGCGTCGGCGTCCGGCGCCTCCTCGGGCCAGTCCCCCCGAGGCCCCGCCGACCGCACACCCAACACGGCACGCAGCCGTGCCCCCGCGCCCCCCACCGAGGCCCCCTTCCGCCGGATGGATCTCCGTCCCCCAAGTCTGCCCAAGGCCCGGACGTGTCCGTGATCACCCCCGCTGAAGCGCTTCGCCCCCGTACGGGGGTGTTCGCCGCCGAATCCGGCGCGGAGGCTTCACGGGGGAGCGCGGCGCCGCTACGGTTGCGGGCCACCGGTGACCGCGGAGCCGCACGGGGTAGGGACACGGGTGACACGTGCGACGGAGAGGGGGCCGCGTGGCCGCAGCGCTGGACCGGGCCAGGGACACCGGCAGGCACTACCGGAACCTCGGCATGGACGCGTACTGGGAGCTGCGCAGGCGCAGGCCCGCCCTCGACCACCTGGTCCGGGCTTACGAGCGCTACGCCGACCGCAACGGCAACCAGCTGGCCGGGGCGGTCACCTACTTCGCCTTCCTGTCCTTCTTCCCCCTGCTGGCGCTGGCCTTCGCCGCGGTCGGCTACCTCGCCGCCGTGCAGGTCGAGGTGGGCGACTACCTCCAGCAGGCGCTGGACGGCGTCCTGCCGGGCCTGTCCGAGCAGCTGCCCATCGACGAGATCGCCCAGGCCCGCGTGGGCGCCGGTGTCATCGGTGTGCTCGGTCTGCTCTACGCGGGCCTGAACGCGGTGTCGGCGCTGCGCGAGGCCCTGCACTCCATCTGGCTCAAGAACCTCAGGGAGGGCCCCAACCTCCTCCTGCGCAAGCTGGCCGACCTGCTGGTCATGCTGGGCCTGGGCGCGGCGCTGCTGCTCGCGGTGGCCTTCACCAGCGTCGCCCAGACCGCCACGCAGTGGCTCCTCGGGCTGGTGGGCCTGGACGGCTCGCTCCTGGCCAACCTGTCCCTGCGCGCGCTGGCCCTGGCCATCGCGGTCGGCGCCAACATGGCGATCTTCGTGCTGGCCTTCGCGCTGCTGTCGGGCAGCGGGCGGCCCACACGGATGATGTGGAGGGGGGCCCTGCTGGGGGCGGTCGGGTTCGAGGTGCTCAAGGCCGCGGCGGCGGTGCTGCTGGCCGGGACGCTCGGCAACCCCGTCTACGCGTCCTTCGCCGTCCTGGTCGGGCTGCTGGTGTGGATCAACCTCGTGATGCGCCTGGTGATGTTCAGCGCGGCGTGGACGGCCACGTGGCTGCCGATGCCGCCGCCCTACACCGGCTCCCTGCCCCTGCCGGAGGAGCACGGCATGGACTGGTCCCGCCCGGACTGGGTCTCGGGGGTGACGGCGCGGGTGGCGGCGCGGGAGGCGGCTGAGCGCCGACGGGCACGGCGCGCGCTGGCCGGGGTGTTGTCCCTGCTGGGAGCGGCCGGTGCCGCGGGCACCACGGCGTGGGCGCTGCGCCGACGCCGCGGCGACCGCGTTTAGGCGTTCCGGCGGCGCGCCCGAAACAGAAATTCTTTCCACGGAATTCGCATGAAGCGAGGCGATTGTCCCGTATGTGTGCGGTGCGTGAGGGGTAGTCCTCCCCTGTCCCGGTTGACCGGTTCTCCGGGGCGCGACGGTGCGACGGCCGGGGACGGCCGCAAACACCCCCTTCGGAGGGCAGATGGGAATCGCATTCAACTCGTCCGAACGCGCGACGATCGGAGTGGAGTGGGAACTCCAGCTCGTCGACCGGCGCAGTCGGCACCTGAGACAGGAGGCGCCCAAGCTCCTGGCCGAACTCCCCGAGCTCAGCTCCGACTCCGCCCCGCCGCTGCGCCACGAGCTCATGCAGTCCCAGGTGGAGGTCGTGACCGGGATCTGCGAGACGGTCGAGGAGGCCAAGGGCGACCTGGGCCGCAACATCGACCGCATGAGGGAGGTCCTCACGCCCTGGGGGACCACGTTGACCTGCTCGGGAACCCACCCCATCGACGACTGGCGCGACCAGGAGCTCAGCCCCGGCGAGCGCTACGGCGAGCTGGTCGAGCAGATGCAGTGGCTGGTCCGGCGCATCCTGACGTGCGGCGTCCACGTCCACGTCGGCGTGCGCGACAGGGACAAGGCCATCCCCATGGTCAACGCCCTGTCGCGCTACCTGCCGCACTTCCTCGCCCTGAGCGCGTCCAGCCCGTTCTGGGGCGGACAGGACACCGGCCTGGCCTCCTCCCGGTCCGTCATCTTCGGCACGCTGCCCACCGCGGGGCCGCCGCCGAACCTTCCGCACTGGGCCGCTTTCGAGGAATACCTCGAAACGCTTCTCCGGGCAGGTACCATCGCCTCTATCAAGGAAGTGTGGTGGGACATCCGTCCGCACCCTGATTTCGGCACCATCGAGATCCGGATGTTCGACGGTATTCCCACCCTGCGCGAGGTGGGAATGGCCGCCGCGCTCTCTCAGAGCCTGGTGGAGCTGTTCGATCACCAGCTCGACCGCGGGTACGGACTGCCCAGCCCGCCGTCCTGGGTGGTGAAGGACAACAAGTGGCGTGCCACCCGCTACGGACTCGACGCTCGTGTCATCACGGACGCGCGCGGAACCACGGTTCCGCTCCGCGACGACCTGTACGAGCTGGTCCGCGAGCTGAAACCGGTCGCGACCCGCCTGGGTTGCGCCGAGGACCTGGACCTGATCTCCGAGATCCTGGACAAGGGCGCCTCCTACGAACGTCAGCGCGCGGTCATCGCCGAGGGCGGGACCCTCGACGACGTCGTGGACATGCTCGCCGCCGAGCTCCAGGGCGGTCCTCCCACCCGCGCAAGGGTCGGTGCCGGCGACGGAGCCGGTACGCGCTGAGACGTGGAGAAGAGGGGACCCTCGCATGCAGGGACATGACCTGCCGGAACAGTTGACCGCTTTCCTGGCGCGGCACGGGCGGGAGCTGAGCGGCTTCCGCCGGGACCTGCACATGCACCCCGAACTCGCCTTCGCCGAACACCGCACCACGGGGCGGATCGCCGAACGCCTGCGCGAGGTGGGCCTCGAACCGCGGGAACTGCCCCAGGGCACCGGTCTGGTCTGCGACATCGGATCCGGGACCGGTCCCCTGGTGGCCCTGCGCGCCGACATCGACGCCCTGCCCCTGACGGACGAGAAGGACGTCCCCTACCGCTCCACCGTGCCGGGGGTCGCCCACGCCTGCGGGCACGACGTGCACACCACGGTCGTGCTGGCGGCCGGGGTCTTCCTGTCGCAGCTGGAGAGGGCGGGCGCGCTGCCGGGCCGGGTCCGGCTGATCTTCCAGCCCGCCGAGGAGCTCCCCGGCGGCGCCGTGGAGGTGATCAACGCCGGGGCCATGGAGGGCGTGGACCGCATCTTCGCCCTGCACTGCGACCCCCGCCTGGTGACGGGCCGGGTCGGGCTGCGCACGGGCGGCATCACCGCCGCCTGCGACCAGCTCATGGTGCGCCTGTCGGGCCCGGGCGGGCACACCGCGCGCCCGCACCTGACCGCCGACCTCGTCTACGCCCTGGGCAAGGTCGTCACCGAGCTGCCCGCCGCGCTGTCGCGGCGGATCGACCCCCGGGCCGGGTTCAGCCTGGTGTGGGGCAGGATCAGCGCCGGCTCCGCGCCCAACGTCATCCCCGACGACGCCGTCGCCGAGGGCACCGTGCGCTGCCTGGACGACGAGGCCTGGCACGCGGCCCCCGACATCATCAAGGGGCTGGTGGAGTCGGTGGCCTCGGCCTACGGCGCCGAGGCCGAGGTGACCTACCGGCGGGGCGTGCCGCCCACCATCAACGAGGCGACCAGCGTGGCCCTCATGCGCGAGGCCGTCACCGCCGCCCTGGGCCCCGAGGCGGCGGCCTCCACCCCGCAGAGCCTGGGCGGCGAGGACTTCGCCTGGTACCTGGAGCACGTCCCCGGCGCGCTGGCCCGCCTGGGCACCCACTCCCCGGACTGGGACGGGCCCATGCTGGACCTGCACCGGGGCACCTTCGACGTGGACGAGCGCGCCATCGGCACGGGCACCCGCTTCATGGTGACCACCGCGCTGACGGCGCTGTGGGACAGCTCGCGCCGCGACACCCGCGTGGACACCGAGGAGGCCATGGCCTGAGGCGGCCCGCGGGACGGGGAGCCCCGAACCGCCGCGCGCACCGCGGCGGACCCCAGCGCGCACGAGCGCATAGCACCGCCCGGCTCCCCGCCCGCCGACCCGTCCTACCGCCCCCGGTCCGCCGCCCCGGCCGCCCGACGCGGCGACCCGCGTCCGCCTGTCGGGGCGGCTCCCCGGCTGGTGGCATCCTGAATCCATGAACCAGCCACTCACAGTCGACCAGATCCGGCGGGCGCCGAAGGTACTGCTGCACGACCACCTCGACGGCGGGCTGCGCCCGGCCACCGTCGTGGAACTGGCCCGGGAGACCGGCTACACCGGTCTGCCCACCTACGACGCGCAGGAGCTGGGGCGGTGGTTCCGCGAGGCCTCCGACTCCGGCTCGCTGGAGCGCTACCTGGAGACGTTCGCGCACACCACGGCGGTCATGCAGACCCGTGACGCCCTGGTGCGGGTCGCCGCCGAGGCCGCGGAGGACCTGGCCGCCGACGGCGTGGTCTACGCCGAGCAGCGCTACGCCCCCGAGCAGCACCTGGAGGCCGGACTCACCCTGGAGGAGGTCGTCGAGGCCGTCCAGGAGGGACTCGAACTCGGCCAGAAGCGCGCCGCCGACCAGGGGCGCAGCATCCGCACCGGCCAGCTCGTCACCGCCATGCGCCACGCCGCGCGCTCCTCGGAGATCGCCGAGCTGGCGGTCCGCTACCGCGACGCGGGCGTGGCCGGGTTCGACATCGCGGGCGCCGAGGCGGGCAACCCGCCCACCCGGCACCTGGACGCGTTCGAGTACCTGCGCCGGGAGAACTTCCACTTCACCATCCACGCGGGCGAGGCGTTCGGCCTGCCCTCCATCTGGGAGGCCCTCCAGTGGTGCGGGTGCGACCGCCTGGGCCACGGCGTGCGCATCATCGACGACATCGACACCGACACCGGCGGCGCCCCGCGGCTGGGCCGCCTGGCCCAGTACGTGCGCGACAAGCGGGTGCCGCTGGAGATGTGCCCCAGCTCCAACGTGCAGACCGGAGCCGCGGAGTCCATCGCCGACCACCCCATCCGGCTTCTGCGCGACCTGCGCTTCCGCGTCACCGTCAACACCGACAACCGCCTCCAGAGCGGCACCAGCCTGTCCGAGGAGTTCGCCCGCCTCTGCGAGGCCTTCGGGTACGGCTGGGACGACATCCAGTGGTTCACGGTCAACGCCATGAAGTCGGCCTTCCTGCCCTTCGACGAGCGCCTCGCGCTGATCAACGGGGTCATCAAGCCCGGCTTCGCGCAGCTGAAGTGGACGACCTCCTGATGGACGGACCCAACCCCACCACCCACTACTCCACCTTCACGCGGGTGGCGGCGATCGTGTGGACCGTGATCGCGGCCCTGCTGCTGGTGGACGTGCTCCTGCGCGGCGAGGGCCGCCAGGCCTGGATCGCGGGGGCCCTGCTGATCGCGACCGTCTCCGCGGTGTACCTGGTCTGGCTGCGCCCGCGCGTGGTCTCCACCGAGCGCGGCCTGAGGGTGGTCAACCCGCTGCGCGAGACCTTCGTGCCGTGGGCGGCGGTGCTCTGGGTGGACGTCACCGACGTCCTGCGGGTGCACACGCCGGGGGGCGTGGTGCGCTCGTGGCCGCTGCGCGAGACCAAGCGCCAGCGGGTCCGCGACAACATGCGCCGGGAGGGGGGATTCCTCGACCCTGACGACGACGGGGACCCCGCCTCCACGCGCCCGGTGGACCTGGCCGCCCGACAGCTGCGCCAGGACGCCGAGCGCCACAAGGCGCGCCCGCTCAGCGGGCCGGTCAGGGACGTGGACGAGGCGGGCCCCGCCGCGCTGGGCGCGGAGGACGAGCCCCAGACCATGGTCCCCCTGGAGGTGATCGTGGTCATCGGCGCGACCGCGGCCCTGCTCGTGGCAGTGTTCCTGCTGGCCTGAGCGCCGCCCCTCCCGGATCCGACCCGGCCCCCACCCCCGTGTGGCGGCCGGGTCCGCCATGTCGGGGGTTGACGCGCTTCCCGAGTTCTGGTTAGGTAAGGCATGCCTAAGGGAGAGTGTTCCGGGTGGGCGACTTCGCGCGGATGGCCGTCCGCCCGGACCTTCCCCGAGGGCGACGCGCGCGGTTCAACTGAATAACGGAAGTACAAGGTGTCCAGGTCGCGAGTCCAACGGGATCTGCGGGGATTCCGCGCGACGCGGGCACCGGGGCAAGCACTGCCTCCGACCGGAACCCGGTCGGTACCGTCCACCCCCAGGCCTCGGGGTGTACGCTCGCCACGCCGGTACCGGACGGGCCCGGTCGGAGGCGCCCCACCCCCACGGTTCTCTCCAGGCCCGGCCCCTAGGCCTGGCCGATCACCCTGTTGAGCAGCTCGCCCAGCCTGCGGGCCCGCTGGGTGACCACATCCAGGGCGCGCTCGGCCTCGAAGGGCTCGAACACCGCCCCCACGGCGTCGTTGCTGACCACCGCCAGCCCCAGCACCTCGGCGCCCGCCTCCACCGCCGCGACCGCCTCCAGGGCGATCGAGTGGCCCACCAGGTCCGCGCCCGCCTGGTGCAGCACCTTCAGCTCCGCCGGGGTCTGCGTCTGCGGCCCCGTCGTGCACACGTACACACCTTCGGGGACCGAGGCGTCCGCCTCCTGGACGGCCCGCCGCAGCCGGGGGCTGTAGGCCGACGACAGGTCCACGAACGAGGGTCCCACCAGCGGCGACCGGGCGGTCAGGTTGATGTGGTCGCGCACCACCACGGGCTGCCCCGTGGCGAAGTCCGTGCGCAGCGACCCGGCGGCGCCCGTCAGCACGGCGGTCCTCGCACCCGCGGCCACGCCCGTGCGGACCGCGTGGACCACCTCCAGCGGATCGCGGCCCTCGTAGAGGTGGACGCGCCCCATGAACACGATGACGCGCTTGTCGCCCACCCACATGCTGCGGATCTTGCCCGAGTGCCCCTCGGCGGCGGGTTCGTGGAAGCCGGGAAGGTCGGTGGCGTCCAGCTCGATGTCGTACGAGCCCAGCGTGTCCACCGCGCCCGCCCAGCCCGAACCGAGCACCACCAGCGCGTCGAAGCTGTCGGCACCGGTACGGGACAGGAGTTCGCGCGCCGCGTCGGCCGCCAGTTCCCTGGCCTCGCCGGTCGTCCTCGGCTGCTGCTCTGGTTCCGTCACACGACGGATGCTACCTCCGGGTGACCGCGGCGTCCGGGAGCGTGCGCACGTGTGTTCCCGCGCCCGGCCACACGGCGGACGCGGTGGTCACAGCTCGGTGGGCAGGCACTCCCGGGCGAGCAGCTCGGAGACGTACCAGTCGGGCGCCCCCGCCTTCTCGGCGGCCACCGCCAGCTCGCCCAGCTGGATCGCCGAGGGCATTCCGCCCTCGTAGCCGTCGAGTACGTAGGCCCAGGCCGGCACCACGCCGTGGTCGGCCGTCCGGGCGCGCACCGTGACCTTGCGGTAGGCCCGCCCGTCACCCGCGACCGACCACAGCGCCCGCCTGCGCCGCAGGTCCTCGTACTCGTCCTCGGACACGCCCCGCAGGCGGTGCTGACCCCCGCGCGGCGTCTCCAGGGCGCCCTGCCAGAAGTCCAAGTGGGGTTCGTCCCATTCCATGAGGTCGTACAGCGCCACGAACACCCGCCGACCGGCGTCCTCGACCAGGGTCGCCAGCGCGCCCCCGGGCTCGGGCAGGCACTCGCCGAAGGTCAGCCGCCAACCCTCCAACCAGCCCGTGGTGATCAGGGGTGAGTGCGGGGCCCGCCGGGCCATCTGCCCGGGGTGGAGACTGGTTCCGTACGCCGCGTAGATGGACACGGGGTCATCGTAGACCGGTTGGCCCGGGGTGCCTGCTATTTCCCCCGGTCGGCATGGCCGACAATGGGAGCAAGCGACGAAAACAGGTGGTGCCGCGCCATGCCCGCATATCACCCGGACCGGGGACGCGCGTGGCGGCCAGGCAGCAGAGGGAGTGAGGCTAGCGTGACGAAGGTCGTGATCATCGGTGGCGGACCCGGGGGCTACGAGGCGGCACTGGTCGCCGCGCAGCTCGGCGCGGACGTGACGGTGGTGGAACGCGACGGTATCGGCGGCGCCTGCGTCCTCACCGACTGCGTGCCCTCCAAGAGCCTGATCGCCACGTCCACCCGCACCACGTACGTACGCGAGTCCGACAGCCTCGGCATCCGTATCCGCGACGCCCAGGACGAGGACGCGGTCCGGGTGGACACCGACCGGATCAACACCCGCATCAAACTCCTGGCCCAGGCGCAGTCCGAGGACACCCGTGCCCGCCTGGTCAAGGAGGGCGTGGAGGTGATCAGCGGCGAGGCCCGCCTGGTCGACCCGCACATCGTGGCCGTGGGCGACCAGCGCCTGCGCGCCGACGTCGTCCTCATCGCCACGGGCGCCCACCCCCGCGAACTGCCCTCCGCCAAGCCCGACGGCGAGCGCATCCTCACCTGGCGCCACCTCTACGACATGGAGGAGCTCCCGGAGAGGCTGATCGTGGTCGGCTCCGGCGTCACCGGCGCCGAGTTCGCCAGCGCCTACCAGTCCCTCGGCTCCCAGGTCACCCTGGTCTCCTCGCGCGACCGCGTCATGCCCACCCAGGACCCCGACGCCGCCGAGGTGCTGGAGCAGGTCTTCATGCGCCGCGGCATGACCGTCCTCAACAAGACCCGCGCCGAGTCGGTGGTGCGCACCGACGACGGCGTGCTCGTCACCCTCTCCGACGGCCGCACCGTGGAGGGCAGCCACTGCCTGATGACGGTCGGCATGATCCCCAACACCCAGGACCTGGGTCTGGAGGAGGCCGGCGTCCGCCTGGGCGACGGCGGCTTCGTCGAGGTCGACCGGGTCTCGCGCACCACCGTCCCCGGCGTGTACGCCGCGGGCGACTGCACGGGCGTGAACATGCTGGCCTCCGTGGCCGCCATGCAGGGCCGCATCGCCATGTGGCACGCGCTCGGCGAGGCCGTGTCCCCGCTCAAGCTCTCCACCGTGGCCTCCACCGTGTTCACCCACCCCGAACTGGCCGCCGTGGGCGCCAGCGAGGACGACGTGCGCAGCGGCCGGATCGACGGCCGGTCGGTCACCCTGCCGCTCAACACCAACCCGCGCGCCAAGATGAACGAGGTCAAGGACGGCTTCGTCAAGCTGATCTGCCGCCAGCACACCGGCATCGTGCTGGGCGGCGTCATCGTCGGCCCGCGCGCCAGCGAGCTCATCCTGGGCGTGTCCATCGCCGTCCAGCAGCGGCTGACCGTGGACGACATCGCGCACACCTTCTCGGTGTACCCGTCGCTGTCGGGCAGCGTGACCGAGGCCGCCCGCTCGCTCATGCTGGCCTCCCCGGAGTAGGCCGCCCCTTTTTACCCGCTCCTGACAAGAATCGAGTAATGTCGTTTCGTGATCTGTCCCAAGTGTCAAAGCACCATGCGCACGTTCGACCGCCAGGGCGTCCACATCGACCGGTGTGACGGATGCCAGGGCATCTTCCTCGACCGGGGTGAGCTGGAGCGGGTCGTCAACGCCGAGCAGCGCCACTACGGTGTCGCGCCGCCGCCCGACCCCCACCAGGCTCCGCCCCACGGCTACCCGCAGCAGCACCGCGGCGGCTACCCGGACTCCCCGAAGGGCTACCGGGGCGGTCACCCCGACTCCCCGAAGGGCTACCGCGGCGGTTACCCGGACTCCCCGAAGGGCTACCGGGGCGGTCACGGCGGCTACCCCGACTCCCCGCGCGGCTACGGCGGACGCCGCAAGAAGAGCTTCCTCGAAGGCCTCTTCGACTGAGCCGAGCAGTTCCGACAACCTGAACGAGTAACCCGTGCACCCGCTGATCTGTACCCACTGCGGGGAATGGGACGAGACCCCCGACACTGCCGCGGGGGTCTCCGTGCTGCGCTGCGCCTTCTGCCAGCGCACCCGCCCGTTCCTGCGCCTGCCCCTGTACTGCGTGTCGGGGCCGAGCGGCACCGGCAAGTCCACCATCGCCGGAGCGCTGCTGGAGCGGCTCCGCGACCGCTTCGTCGTCCTGGAACAGGACCTCCTGTGGGTCGGCGGACTCCGCGACCCGGCCGACCACCACCGGCTGTTCCGCTCCACCTGGCTGCGCACCGCCGCCATGGTCCAGCAGAGCGGACGGCCCGTCGTGCTGTGCGGCACGGTGGTGCCGCCGGAGCTGGAGCACCTGCCCGAGCGCGCCCTGTTCACCGACGTCCACTACCTCGCGCTGACCTGTGAGCCCGACGTCCTGGCCGGGCGCCTGCGGGCCCGCCCCGCCTGGCGCGAGTGGGACGAGGAGCGGATCGCCGAGGCCCTGGAGTACGCGGCCTGGGTGGAGTCCGAGGCCGCGCGCCTAGAGCCCCCGGTCGACCTGCTGGACACCACCAGCGCCGAGCCCCGGGAGACCGCCGACGCCGTGTGCCGGTGGATCGAGGAACGGCACGTGCGGGCTGCCGCCTCCTGACCTGACGTCGTTACCTGTCGTCGTTGGTTGGGCCCGGGATGGTTGTGGGTGAGTGAGGGCTCCGACCAACGACCTGGTTGCGGGTGGTGGCCGGTGGCGGCGTCGCCAGCTGCCGCGAAGTGGCCCCGGAGGGCGGCCAACGGCCGGGGTTCGGGGGCGGCTGAGCTTTGCTGCGTTGGCACCAAAGGCGGCGAGTGTCTGAGGGCGCCGATCAACGCCCTGGTTACGGGTGGTGGCCGAAGGCAGCATCGCCAGCTGCCGCGTAGTGGTGCGGGAGGGCGACCAACGGCCGGGGTTCGGGGGCGGCTGGGCTCTGCTGCGTTGGCAGCGAAGGCGGCGGGTGTCCGGGGACTCCGTTTAACGCTCTGGTTGCGGGTGGTGGCCGGTGGCGGCGTCGCCAGCTGCCGCGAAGTGGTGCGGGAGGGTGACCAACGCTTGCTGTTCACACGTGGTGGGGGTTTGCTGCGTTGGCACCAAAGGCGAGCGGGCCCTCCGGCCTCGGGCAGCGGTGCTGGCCCCCGGGGCGGGGTGGGCGACGGTGGCAGCGACCACGGTGGGTGCGGGGCCCGGGCCGATTGCCGGATGCGGGCATGCCGGACACGGGCATTCCGGCTCCCGGCGCGGTCGGGGGTCATTCCCGGGGTGGTGGATCCGGATCCCTGCCGGGCGGGTGGTCTCCTCCCCGCCGCCGTCCCCGTCCTTGCCCTTGGTGGTGGTGTGTGCGGAGTTCGCATTGGTACTTGGCCCGGTTATGCGGCCCGCACAACGGTTGCAGGTTAGCCACCACCGTCCGCCCGCCCCGCGAGAACGACCGCACGTGGTCGGCCTGGCACAACGCCACCGGCACCTCACACCCGCCCGGGTGGGCGCAAGTGGCGTGCCCGTGGAACGCTGCTGTGCGCTGGCGGGTTGAGGCCAGGCGGCGGCTGTGGCCCACATCCAACACCTGCCCGGTGGGCGGAGCGGTGAGCATCCGCACCACCTCAGAGTC